>NZ_RCSQ01000088.1:0-19541 GCF_004103255.1 Pseudoalteromonas sp. PS5 | reverse complement strand
GAGAGTCCATATATGGTATTAGCATACTCTTACAACGACTTTACCTCGATTCAGATTTTGCTCTAAAAGCTCATGTGCTTGGTCAATATCATCCCAGTGTAGAGTTTTGTATATCGGGATCTGCATATCAGGCTCTGCAAGTCGACTGCTAAACATAGAGGTAAAACTAGCAACTAATTCTGTTTTGTATGCGATTGAACGGTTTCGAAGTGTGCTACCGTGTAGGTTAAATCTCTTTGCTAACACTTTTGCGAAGTCTAGCTCTGCGTATCTTCCACCCAGCATTGCCAATAAGATACAACGGCAGTCCATTGCAGCAACTTTTAGGTTGGCTTTAAGATAATCACCTGCTACGGGGTCTAGTATTACGTTTGCCTTTAAATTACGTTTTTTCATTTCTTCAGCAAAGTCAGATTCAGAATAGTTAATCGTATGATCTGCACCTAAGGAGATAGCATACAGGGCTTTCTCTTCACTGCTTTGGGTAGTTACCACTGTAGCACCAATATGTTTGGCGATCCGAATGGCTGCACTGCCAACTCCAGATGCTCCACCATGGCAAAGCAGCACATCATCTGCTTTTAATTGGCCTACTCTTATTAGCGCATCAAATGCCGTCAGGTATATCTCAGCGAGTCCTGCACTATAGCTATGACACATACCTGAGGGGACAGGGATAAGTAAAGCGGCCTCCGCAACCACATATTCTGCATAAGCACCACCTGAGGTTAAACAAAAGACATCTTTCCCCAACAAGTGTTCAAGTGCCCGATCAGCAACTTTAACTACAACACCTGACGCCTCCAAGCCTAATATTTCGCTATCCCCTTGAGGTGGCGGATATTTACCTTGACGTTGAAGAATATCGGCACGATTAACACCAAAAGCATGTACTTTGATTAAAACTTGAGTGCCCATGGGAACTGGTGTATCTGTGTACTTATTTTGAAATTTGGAAGATGCGTGACAAATGTAACGCATCTTAGCTGGGATCAATCGACTTTTTTCCATACTTCCCTTTCAACAAACTTACCATCTTCATAAAGCTCATGATGCCACAGTTTCCCATCAACTTTATAGTTGAATGACATAGTTCTTCCTAGTAAAGAAGGAATATTCCCATACTCGTACGTTTCAATAAATTGATCGCCTTCTAGCTTATAGCTACCACCCCCCGCATACTTAAACTCGCCTCGACTTTGAGTGATATAACTATGATGAGTTTCTGTGATAAGTTTGGTCGATGTTAATTCGGGAGCTTTTGCGGTGATACGGCCATTTGGCGTTGCATATTCCCCTTCGACAAATTCCCACGTCCCAAGTAATGGGTTTGATAAGGCAGCAGTACTAACCATGAGTATAACTAATTTCATTAAATTTCCTTGGTTGATGTTTTGTATAGTTTTACACAATAGACTGTTCAGTTCAGTTGAGATAATCTCAACTGAACTATTCAAGTGAACCTGTGCGTTAGTGCTAACCAAAAAGCGATAAACATGAGATTTTATATTTTATTTGCGCTGGCCTGCATTACAAATAATGTAGGTGCAACACACATTGAATTAATGTATTCAAGCTGGGTAAGTAATACAGATCAGAAGCACATCAACACTTGGGTTTCGCACAGTATAGAGGCCACTGAAAAGACATTGGGCGCTTTGCAGCAAACCAAACTCAACATTACGGTTGAGCCTGTTTTCTTAGCTTCCGAGCCAGTACCTTGGGGGGCAATAAAGCGAGGGGAATATGACTCAGTGGAGTTACATGTTAAACGTTTCACTTCTAGTGAGGTATTAATTAAAGATTGGACTATTTATCATGAAGTTGCCCACCTCTATCATCCATTACTAGATTATCCTGACTTTTGGCTAGCCGAAGGGTTAGCCACTTACCTACAAAATATCATCATGCTTGACAATGCTGTGTTTGACATCGATGAATTTAACTTACGACTACGCTCAGGATTAAAGCGTGGCAGAGACAATACCAAGGCGGCACCGGGCACTTTATCATCTATCAGCGAAAACATGTGGTCTTTGAACGCGCAGCAGCGAGTGTACTGGAGTGGAGTCGCCTTTTTTATAGAGGCAGATTTGGCACTATCTACAAAGGGGAAATCAGAGTCTGTCAGAACGTTGATTGCACAATTTCAACGCTGCTGCAAAATGACACACCCTTCAGGACAAAGGCACAGTGCTCAACTATTTATTGCACACCTTGATCGGCTATCTAAAACGACTATTTTTTCTAACCTTTATGCCAGTTACAAACTTAGACGCGATTTTCCAATCATAAGTTCATCTCAGCTAAATGCGCTCCAGCCACTGCGCTAGCACGTTCACGCTTGTTCACTTTTTTGTTTCCCAGATTCAATTGCGCGAGTCATCGCACCTAGCAAATCATGTAACTGAGTATCTATATTTTGTAACTGTTTATTTTTCAACTTTTCATCAAGTTGATGGGCAATTTTATGTATATCAATACAGTCAAACATGGCAGCCGTGCCTTTGATTGCATGTACCGTCTTCGCTAAGGCCTCGTAATCTTGATACTTAGCTTGGTTCTTAATTTGTATGATTTGTTCATGTAATCCCGATACATATTGTTGTTTAAGCTGATTAAACTCAGCTTCTGGCAGGTCAAGATCTTCTTCTACTTTAATATCCAGATAGTGCGCTATTTTTTGACTAAAGATAAGTCTATCAATTGGCTTTGCAAGGTGATCGCTAAAACCTAACTTCAAATAACGATCGATTTCATGCTGCATGGTGTTGGCGGTAAGTGCAATCACTGGTGTACTGCACCCCGTCGCTTGAATAAAGCTAAACGCTTGTTCACCATCCATAACCGGCATCTGAATATCAAGCAGAATGAGATCAAATTCGTTGTCCAGCACCGCTTGTACTGCAAGTTGACCATTTTCCACAGCAGTAACTGATAATCCCATTCTTTCTAAGATCCGTTTGATTAACTTACTGTTATCGGTATTATCCTCCGCGAGTAACACCTCTCCTTTTAATGCCTGAGTAATTTCTTCTGGCACCTTGATATGCTCTCGTACATCCCCAATTTGTGCTAAGCTTTCTACCCACCTAGTTCTCTCCGTCGTATATAGCCCTAACGACAATGTAAATGCTGTGCCCGAGCCGACCTCACTTTCAACAAAAATATCTCCATCTAACTTATTCGCGAGACTCTTTGAGATGTTTAATCCAAGCCCAGTTCCTCCATACTTTCTTGAAGTAGAAGAATCAGCTTGGTAAAACGCACTAAATAACTCCTTTTGTTCATCTGCGGTCATTCCTATCCCAGTGTCACGCACCGTGATCAGTAACCTTTCATTTTGACACGCAACATCGATTGAGATTTTCCCAACCGTGGTAAACTTCATGGCGTTAGAGGTTAAATTAAGCAAAATTTGACGCAACCGCGTGGGGTCTATTACAACAAAATCAGGTAATGGGAAATGATAATTTAGTGCAAATTCCAACCCTTTATCTCTTATCTGCTTACCCAGTAGAGAGTCCACATGTGCAATCGCCTGAAAGAGATTAGATTCAACCAATTCAACTTCGAGTTTATTCGCTTCAATTTTAGACATGTCTAAAATATCATTTATCAAGCCTAAAACATGTCTCGAGTTTTGCAAAATAACTGATATTGCATGATTCCGCTCATGAGGTTTTATATCTCCAAGCATAATGCCATCGGCATAACCTATAATGGAAGTCATAGGAGTTCTAATTTCATGGCTCATATTTGCCAGAAAACGGCTTTTTGCCTCACTCGCATCTCTAAGTTCTGCAGCGGCCTGTTCTAACTCATAAGTGCGCTTCAGGACTTTTGCTTCTAGGTTTTTGTTTAGCTCAATATTCTCCTCACTGGTGATCCTAAATTTATCAGCAACGGCAAAAGCCAATAAAAGTGCATCTAGTGCCGAGCCTATCAGCCCATACAAATACAAATTGCTTGATGACTCAGGAAGTAAACTGAGATTAGTAAAATTACCAATCATATTTGGCACAGCCATAGCAACATAAGCAAAAACAAAATAGCGTGCGGGTTGAAACCCTTCAGACCACCGCTTTACCCCAACAAATAAACCAAAGCACATTGCAAGACCAGTCACTAAGGTTGCCCAAATAAAGCCAAACCCTGGAAAAAGAATGCAAAATGGTAAACCCAATGCAGCTATCACCCCCAACCAAATTGAAATTGAAACATAATTTGGATGGGCATCTTGAAGCTTTAATAGGTGTATGTAAAACAGTGCGTTAGTAAGCGGTGCAAGCGCAAAGCCCAACCAATGAAGATTAGCTGAGTAAAACCCAAACAATTGGTCTGGTACATGAAAAAAATGACTCCATGCAAACACCCAAACACAAGTAAATAGCGCGTAATAAAGGTGGGTAATATCTTTCGATCCGATATAAATAAGTAGATTATATAACCCCAGCACAATGCCAACCCCAAAGCAGAGTGTCATTATTAAGTTTTCATATACGATTTTGCGTTCAAAGTCCCTGAGCGGCTCAATAGTCAGCTTGACGGGTGTATAGAAGAAATCGCTCTCAAATAGAGTAATAATATAATATTCTTGGTTAGGCTCTAGATGAATTTGGTTTCCATAGTGAAATGCAAACTCGTTTTCGACCACACCGCCGGAAAATACACTGATAACAGATTGGGGCGTGTATATCCGAGACTCAATTTTGCTCAGCACGGTGTTGTAGGGGTATAACACAAACTCACTAAGTGGACTTTGATTCTTCACTTTAGTCACTAAAAAATACCGACCTGAAAATAAAGCTCTTTTCTCAAAAGGTTGTTGAGTGGATTCCCAAGTCTGTATCTCATCCCAATTCTGAGGAAATCGGGTGCTAGATGTTGCCTCATAGATGCGCCCAATATTGTGAAGGTTTTGGTAATGCCAAGGTTGTGAAAGTGTCAACGATGTTTGATCAGCAAAACAGGCTCCCGAAAACCAAAAAATACAGAGCAAAATAGATAAAAAGCGCATGCTAACGGGCATCCCTTTTCTATGAGCTGCTTTCTTTTCACCTAATTTGCGCAATTTTATACCTCAAAAATCTAATTACTATTTTTCCACGAATTAAAACTTAAAAGTGGTAGGTAACATCGAGTCCAATTCTTCTTCCTTCCCCTTTAAAATCTTCAAGCATGCCTATAAAGCTACTTAAGTCGAAGATTAAATGACTATATTCTTTATCAAGAAGGTTTTTACCCCACACTCCAACTTGCCACTTATCATATTTGAACTGTAAATTAGCATTCCACAGAATATAACTCGGCTGAGAGGCGTATAGCGACTCATTTTGATCGAAATAGTATTCACTTTGATAATCAAAGCCAACTCTCGCTTTTACTCCGACAGAGTTCCAACTAAATTTATGCTCAGCATGGCCTGCAATATTCCATTTGGATGTGAAAGGGAGCCGATTGTCTGTTAAGGCAACTCCGAGTGGATCCACAAATTCTTCAAAGTTAGCCTCTGGAATATAACCAACATCTAGTGAAACCTGAGTTTGTTTCGACACGCCCCAAGTGTTTTCTAGCTCAATTCCATAAATAGTCGACTTGCCCACGTTTTTTAATAGTTGATAAGGGGGCGCTCCAGGGATCTCTGAGGCTTGATTCATAAAAACCTGTTGATCTTTATAATCATAATAGAAAGCCGCAAAGTTAGTGCGTAAGTCAATCGGTTCGAACATTAACTTTGCGCCCAGCTCATGCGCAATCAGCTTTTCTGGTCCGTAGCTAGCTCGTAAAGCAGCCGAGCGAGACACCAAGAAACCACCATTGTATCCACCACTTTTCACCCCATTTGCAAGGCTATAATACAAGCTTTTAGTTGATTCGAGCTTATGGATCACGGAGAATTTACCTGATAGGTTGGTATCCGATGTTCCACCTTGTATGTCGTATGAAGGAATTAAGATCCCAGCAGTGTTGTCGCCAAATGGGATATTCATGTAGGAAAAAGTATCGTAGTCGACTTTTTCATCACTATACCTCAAGCCCAATAATAGCGCGGTTTCCTCACTCAGCCTGTACTCATACTGACCAAATATTGCATGCGAGGAGATCTCTATATCGTTATCATAGTAGAAAGTTGCTGCACTCGAGCCGTTTTCGGTTCCTCGTAAGTCGCGTAAAAGATCATTGTAGTTATCTTGGTAAATACGCTCTTCAAGTTGAAATAAACCCAGCGTTAAAAACCCACGTGAACTGCCTTGCTCATATCGCAGTTCATTAGTTAACTTTTCAGTTTTTAGCCCTAACTCTCCCTCGCATAGTGAAAAAATACTACCATCGCAATTAAACCCATGTATGCGATCCAACCGATTAAAAGCGCTCAAATATACAAGTTGCGACTGTTCAGCCAGTTGATAAGTTAACTCTCCGGTGAGCCCTTTGCTCACGCTGTGATGTTGCTGATAGTTATTCACTCTTACAGCCCAAAAATCGTCGCTGCCGCTATTAAAGCCAAATAGATCGACACAATTACTGCTGCCAAGCTGTGAATTGGCACATCTCGTTCCATCAGCAGGGTTTGCGTAAATACCAATGTTACCAACTGGCTGTACCAAACCATTCCAATGACCATAATCAACCTTTATGAAAAGGCTAAAATCGTCAAATTCACCAAAATAACTTAACCGAGCATCATTTTGTTCCATACCAGCTTCAGGAAAGCGATCATCAAGATTGTATGTGGTGTAATCGTACTTTTTGTGGCTTCCGGCAAACCTCATCGCACTATCGTTAGTAAGACTCAGATTGATTACTGTCGAGGCACTTGAAAGTGAGTCAGAGCCAATCCCGGCGGTAAGATAAGCATAATCGCCATCCTCAGGACGCTTAGTCCTTAGCAAAATAGCACCACCTGTCGTGTTGCGCCCAAACAGCGTCCCTTGTGGCCCTTTCAATACCTCTATTTGCTCCATATCAAATAGATTAATGATTTGATTATTTGCAGAGCCAACAGAAATTCCATCAAGATATAAACCAATGGGAGAAGTATTTGCGGTGTTATAATCAACCAGCCCCACCCCTCTTATGTTTATCGCAGGAGGTGTACCCTCTGCCGCGTTTTGGCTAATTTTTACATTAGATACGAGGCTTCCAAGCTCAGTTGTGTCTTTCACCGCGGCATCTTTGATTAGACTGCCAAAAATAGGTTTGACGGCAATCGCAACATCATTAATGGATTGCTTTCTTTTCTGTGCATAGACTTCGATTATTTCGATATTTTCTGCTTTGGCACTTGCCTCTGAAGAGATAGCAAAAAGTAACGCAAGAGTAACCGTGTTCATCAGCACATTTGAATGTGGCATAGTTTTAATCCCTAGCTATATCATGCAATTGCACTTTCAGTATAGCTGAATTAAAACGACCCCCAAGTAATTACACTTAATTAACCAGAAGCCTCGGTGTGCAACAAGCTAAGCTATTGTTTTTTAAATAGCTCCTTCCTGCGCTGTCTCATCTAAAAGTTTTACAGCGACCCCAACATCTTGGTATCAAGTACGGTAGTTTCCGTACCCGATAACCAAAGTTAAAACCTCACACTAATACCGTTATTTGAAATATCGAGTGGTCATGGCTTTCATTTTCCACCGCATATCAGTCAAATGGTGCAAACCCTTGCTCACCACTGATTTGCTCTGGATAGCCTGTAATTGCTCTACTCGTTTGCATACCCGCCATTACAGCGGCTTCTACACACCCAGCATTCACTCCTGTTTTTATCCAATCCCCCGTCAGATAAAGATTACTAAATACAGTCTCATTCGTTGCTAGGCGGAACTTACTACTGCCAACCACGCTTAATACATATCGCTCACTAGGATCTACATTAACCCGCCAATATTGTGCGTCAAACCTTGTCGCGCCAGAAGTATTACCTCTATCAAACAACACGTTCCAGTCGAAGTCATCTCCATGGTAAGCTTCTGGCCAAAGTGGCTGCATCTGACTGGTTAACTTCTTTAAACCGTTTTCTTTTACTTCAGCTTTCATACGCTCGGGAAAATGATGATCTGATGGTGGCGGATAATTGGCACAGGTAAATGCACTACAAAAGTAAGCTATATTCCTCGGCTTTTGGTCTTTCCAATCCTCAACTTCAAGTAAATTAGACATCGCAGCCCATGTGTCAAAAGGCTTCGAGAAAGCACTCAAAATTGGCCTTTCATCGCTTTGTGAAGGGTCATGAAAACCCAATTCACTGTCTGTTTTAGTCAACCATAGCTGCATCGCTTGCGTGGCTACTGTTTTAACATTTGTTGCTTGTTGCTTTAACTTTTCATCTTGATCCAATAAATTTTCACAAAGTGGCGAAAGTCCAGCCACAGATATTCCAAAAATAACTAAATCAAAATCTACAGCACGCTTTAGCGTTTTCCGCGGAAGTGGCTGTCCAAATGTGTGTTGGTATATCGACTCCCAATTGGACCAATAAGATTCCAAGTTCACCTCATGCTGTTGGATCAATTCAACTTGCTGTTTGTCAATTTGCCCCCAAATCGGTTCGCTTGGCCAACATGGCAAGTCTTTCACAGGCATTAATGGAGAATATGACTGCGCAGAATTTAATTTTACCTGTTCAATAATAGTGATTTCATCAACATAATTGCTTTCACCGCAAGTCACGCCTTTGAGCGCTTCAACTTGGTTGAAAAATTCGAATTTTACTCCTCTTGCTTTTAATAATTCGTATATGGGTGCAAAGATAATATCTCCCATACCTGCCTGCATTTTCCACATCACACCGCCGCGGTAACACAGCATAATTCTCAGCATAGCAAGAGAAGCGACTCCAGCTTCAACATTGGGCTTTTCGAAGTCACCATCCTCGTAGCCAAACACTAGATCATAAAATCCCCTAACCGGAGCGGACTCTACAGACAGTGTTTCATTAGCACCATTGCGACTGAGCCATTGTTTAAAATCATATTTATCAATGTATCCAAAGCCTCTGGAATACACTTTATCGCGCAATAATCCAATAATCATAGCAATACCTAGGTCAAGACATATATATAAACGTCTTATGATCGGATTATCATCAATTAAGTCATTTACCTCTGATTTCAGCCAACGCCTAATTTTACGCACCATGTACCATACTACTAGGTGATCTTTCTTGTTTCCTAAACGATGGTCTGATCCTCTTACTGTTAAAAAAGCATCTAGTTGAGCAATCAATAATTTAGGAGTCGACAGCACTTCCTGAATTTGTTGCTCCGCGTCATCAAACAAACGCTTCGCTTTGTCCTCAATATCATCAAAGAAATTACTGACTTCCTGCCCTAAATGTGCCAACAAACTTTTATCTCTATTTTTTCTTGTTATGAGTTGTGTTGTTTTATGTGTCTTCACGACTTCATCTTCTATATCATCAACCCATTTATGTAGCCACGCAGCAAGAAGTTTTAAAATCTGCCAAAAATGTAAATCCAATGTACCGTTTGCTGGATTGCCTGGGATAGTTGGAAAGTCAACAGACCAGGTCTGCCACTGCCTATCTATATATTCTTGAAGTACAACCAAACTATGTGGTTTTAAGGCTTGCTCCCACGTGTGGATGGGCTTGTTACTTGGGCGAGCTAGTTTGTCATACACAGTCTCAATCATTCGAAACGAATTTACATAGGCACCAAACCACACATGTAGACCATGCTCTTCGATGCGCTCACCATGTTTTGGATTGCGTCCACTCGCACCTTTACCTCCTAACCGCCAGCCTTGCTGATATATTGTAATGTCATAGCGTTCTTGCCAGTTTTCTTGCTCTGTCATATATACAGCAGCTGTCATAGCAGAAACGCCGCCCCCAAGGATAGCCACTTTCTGTTTGTTCATAGTTATTCCATTCACGTAACATTAGTTTAATGCACTCAATAATGAGGCTTAGCAATACCGAGAGACCACTTAACAGGCGTATATCGCTTTTGATCTTCGATTATCTGCGTTGAGTTGTTATGCCTGAAGTCGTCGATACAATCTCCTCTACACCCGCTTGATCAAAATCCATTTTTACATAGTACGGAAGTTTTAATTCACTTTTACCGAGTGGGATGCCAAACATCTTGTTTAACGGAAATGAATCTAGGTGTTGAAGATCAAGATGGAGGTCATCCTTTATGAAGCCAATTTTATGAATTTTCTTTACTTCAGACGGTGAATGCACCACAGCCGAATACACGGCTTTTTCACCATAACCATCAGGAATTTGTTTGAACAGGATTTGATCCATTTGTGGATGTGTAAACCCGGACAGAAACTGCTTCAAAAATTGGCTATCCACATCTAAATCACATACAGAAGCTTTAAAAAGGGTTGCTATTTCGTCACCAACTTCCAACACCTCTTTTAACCAAGATTCACCATCATCTTCTGGATAAATTGATAATAAGTCATGCCAATCCATCTTGGTACTTGGGTTAAATGTTTTGAAAGTATCTAGAGAAAGAGAAAAGTGCAGTGGCTTGCCAAATTGCTCAGGCATTCGATAACGGCACAAGTATTTGTTGTAACCCCAAATCTCTCTGCCATTGATAAGTGCATTTATGTTATTCACCGCAATAAATGCTGGATACCAATAAAGGTGTTCAGCCTTTCGGGTCTCAAGACTGACCTTAAGTATCGGTAACCAAATAATAATATCCGTTTCCTGCATATATCCATAATCAGAAAACGGTGCCACTTTTGACGCAATATTTTCAATGTCAGTAAACGTTAGCAAACACCAATTAGTTAGTGCCTTGAATGTGAAATCACTACTTGGCACTGTATTTAATGTGCTATCGATATAAGCCTGAATTTTTGCTTTTTCACCTTCAACAAAAAAGCCATACATTTGCGCATTAAGCATTCGACAAGGAGGCTTTGCAATAGGATTACTATAAAAATGTCGATAGTCTGGTAACTCTGGATACATCTTACACTCCTTTAATATAATTAAGAAAAACATATAACTAGTGTCAGGTTTAGTTCCAAATCACCTATGCTTCAAGTCCAGGTAGCATAAAGTTGGCTACTGTGAGGGTGTTAACTCCCCAGTCTTCCAGCTGACTACAAAGTAACAGGTTCGGCCAACACTGGGGTTGAGCTAACCCGTCCTTCCCTTTGGCAAAAATATTGATAATGAGAATATGCGTAAGAATCGAAGTTAGTAGATAGCTTATTCATAAAACCATGTAAATATCTTGTCCTCACGCAACTTACTCCCTTTTTACACCGAAGCGCATCAATAACAGGCTCAACATCAAAATGTGGTTCAACTTGGGCAAAGAATATAGAAACATCACAATTAGGCTTATGCTGTAAGTGATTTCTCAGCTGACTTGGGTAAAAAGCAATCAGATGCTCGACCGAATTGACACTACTGAATTCAGATAAGGCAACCCAAGCAGCTGCGCCGCCTGCACTAAAGCCGATAATTAATTTTGGATTGAGAGTATCAATAGCTGCGACAACTTTTTCGGCAAAACGTTGATGGCCACATTGAGCTAAAAATAATTGATAGCATTCAGCCTCTGTGACATTCGTTGGCTCCTCAACATAAGGTGAAAGTACCTTTACATCTCTACCAAGGCTATTAGCAAACCGCTTAACATGCTCTGTGTGGCCAAATATGTCGGTTACAATCAGAATAGTCATAGATTTTCCTTATAATAATTTATCGTTATTGGTTTGACTGGCTTCCTTACCTTTTTGGTCTCATGATCGTCAAATTAGCTTGCAGTATGCAGAAATGGTTTACTTAAATAGCCCGTGTTGCGCCATAGTAGGCTCGCTACAAAAGCACACTCCCATTAGCTAACTAAAAGTCGATTATAAAAACGAGATACTATCTTAGCTTGGTATAATATGCTTTATAAATCAGAACAATAAAATAGGTCATGTACACAATAGGACATGCTAGCGCTAAACATTTTCAAAAGAGTTCGGCTACTTGCTACAACCATTCTAAAACGTCTATTTTCCCAAAACTAAGACTTTATTTAAAACTAGCACACCCCTCCCTACTGTAAACATTAAATACAAATTAAATATACATTAATTTAATCATCAATAACGCAGGTGATGCTAAGCTTAGTATATGCGCGTTAAGGGCTTTAAAGTTTGATTAAAATCATATTGTTTTTTCTCACAATAACATATGCCAGTATGAGTCATGCTAAGCAAATTACATGGATAGTCATCGACTTTGCGCCTTATTATATCCTTGCCGATCGATTAGAAGGCCAAGGAAGAGATGAATTACTAATTCAACTCATTCAACAATATATGCCTGACTATACCTTCAACTATAAGTTATATCCCGCTTCAAGGGCGATACACGAATTATCAAATGTTAATAACCAGTATTGTGTCATCTCTTTGTATAAAACCGCAGATCGTCAGCAGCACATCGCATTCAGTGACGAGTATTCGACCATCGGATTATCAACATCAGTTGCGCTGCGCAAAGATGTCGCTCACGCTCTAGGTGTTAAAGATAAGGCCATCAACCTCGCTTCACTGGTGACAAAGCATAAGCTAAATGTAGGCATTGCGGCTAACCGCTCATTTGGTGATGAGCTCGACACATTGCTTACTAATTTACCCAATAAACAAGTGTCAATAAGACCAGGGCGTGATGCTCTGGCGAGCTTAACGGTCATGCTACTTAAAAAGCGCGTTGATGTGATACTGGGTTATCCAAGTGAGCATTACTATCATAAATTACATGTCGACAAACTTGATGAGTTAACTCAGGTTAGGCTTGACCTTACGTCTCAAATAACAACAGGGTTTGCTGGGTGCAGTAAAAATGCGAAAGGTCAAGAAGACGCCGCGGCAATTAGTTTGGCTTTAGGTAGTGTACATAAAGACGAGCGCTACAGATTGACAATGTCTCGGTGGCTACCCGAGCAATTTAGACCTCAATTGGCAAGTGTGTTTAATAAGTGAAAACCGCTTAGCGTAGATAGCAAAGCGGTTTATGACATCATTACAAATGAATTAAATAAGACTAGCTCTTAGTTCGTATTATTTGCGGATCCCCTCCAAATGCAGACCAATAGTCACGTGTGTGGAAGCCGGCCCCAAATCATAGTCAATGCCGTAATCTGCAAGTTTTAGCTGTGTTTCGCCTTCAAAACCAACTCGATAGCCTCCCCATGGATCTTGACCCTCTCCTACTTTTTTAACGTCAAAAGCTATCTCTTTAGTCACCCCATTTAATGTAAAAGTGCCAACAACGTTTGCGTGTGTTTGGTCACTAAACGTGATGGACTCACTTTTAAATATGGCCTTTGGATGTGCTTTCACGTTTAAAAAATCACTGCCTCGTAGGTGTTTATCACGCTCTGCATGATTTGAGTCAATAGACGCTGTATCAATGACTACATTTATCTTTGAGGTATTTGGGTTTTTGGCATCATAACTAAACTCCCCCTCAAAGTTGTTAAAACGACCATGTAACCAACTATATCCCAAATGCTTAATCTTGAAATTAACAAACGCATGTGCGCCCTTGGTATCAATAGTATAATCAGCAGCACTGGCACTCACGGCCATTGTCAAAGCTGCAATACCAGCAGCTAAATATGGTGTTTTCATGTGTTATTCCTCATGTTTTTTTGGAGTCATAACCTTAATCATGCGCGCTAAGGTCTGATCTTTGTTTATAAAATGATGCTTTAAGGCGCCTAAGATGTGGATTACAACGACAGCTATTAGCCCCCACGCAACGTATAAGTGAATAGTGCCCGCTATATCGCTTTGACGATCAAATAGCTCACCTGCACTTGCGACGGAAAACCAACCAAACACCTCTATACTTCTGCCATCAGAGGTCGAGATCAAGTATCCAGATAAAAATAAAGTAACTAAACCTAAGTACAAAACTAGATGAACACATCCCGCCAGAATGTTTTGTAGCCTTTGTAGAGGTGTTGTTGCGCTTAAAGGTTTAACCGCGGGATTTAACCACTTCCAGACCAAGCGCAGTAGTATCAATATGGACAGTAATATGCCAACGCTTTTATGAATGTACAGCGCATCCCGATAAAATGGATCATAATAGCTTAGCTCTACCATATATATGCCAAGGCAAAACATGCCGAATACTACAAAAGCACTGAGCCAATGAAATATGATGGCTATTACCCCATATCTTTGACGTGTATTTTTAAACATAATTTAGCTAATAAAACTCATTCTCAATAACATACATAGTAAACGCTAATAGTACGAAGAGAAATAGCGATATTTAGCGATTGGATGTGCATTTATGCACATATAAAAAAGCGCCCTACTAGAGGGCGCATTACGTCGGGGGAGTGTAATACCAGTTCGGCGTAATACAGCATCAGTATAAGAGAGCAAACCTGACTTAACTGGCACTAAAGGCACTCGCTAAAGAAGGACATAGCAAGACTTTTATGTGGCGGTTATAGGATTACTCACCTCAACTAGATTTCTGATTAGTCAAATTGGTATAGGGAAATCAACACCTTGAGTGATTGTATCAGCCACACTTCGCAAATCTATCTAGCTTGTGTAGCTCATACAATCAGTACTCAATTCATTAAATCGTGCTAGTTTTTATAAAAATAGCTATCTTTTGTAATACTAATCGTTGCATCCTGTTGCGACTCAATCGTAAATTGAATTGGGATCCGCTTACCTTTTAAGTCATAACCATCAGCTGTAACTGTTACTGGGATCAATGCCATATCTCCACCAGCAATGTGGGTTGTCACCGGAGCGGTCAATTTGGCATTTGGCAAACCTTTTAAACTTACTGTATACGTCAAGTCATGCTGTGTTTTATTTATCACACTCAAGGTATAAGGGTTCTCTACTAACCCTTCATAATTAACACGGTACAGTGCATTACGGTCACGGATCACGGATGCTTCTATCGGTGTACGGTTGAATGCCCAAATTACCATAGTAACCATGATCAATACCGTGATCGCACCATAACCAACAATTTTTAGCCTAAATGGATTAGATTTTTTACCTGCTTGCTGGTGTTCGCTTTGATATTTGATCAGGTCTGGTTGATAACCAAATTTATTCATCGTTTCATTACACGCATCAATACACAACCCACAGTTTATACATTCATATTGCAAGCCATTACGAATATCTATACCAGCGGGGCAAACTTCAACACACAGGTTACAATCAACACAGTCACCTAACCCCTTTTGCTTTGGATCATCCTTACGTTTACGACGACCTCTGTTTTCACCACGCCCGCTATCATAAGTTACAACGAGTGTATCTTTATCAAACATAACGGATTGAAAGCGCGAGTATGGACATGCGACGGTACACATTTTTTCACGCAGAAAGCCCGCATTACCATAAGTACAAAATGCAAATAAAAATACCCAAAAGGAGGTAAGGCCACTCCACTGTAATGTAAACATGTCCAGATATAGCTCTTTTGCAGGAATAAAGTAAGCCATAAAGGAGGTGGCAGTGAATACTGAAATGAACAGCCATATAGCATGCTTAGCCGTTTTTTTAGCGATTTTTTTGCTATCCCAATCTGATTTATCAAGTTTTATTCTTTGGTTGCGAGTCCCCTCAACTCGATGCTCAACCCAAGTAAACATGAGCATCCAAATTGTTTGTGGGCATGTATAGCCGCACCAAACGCGTCCAAGCCATGTTGTGACAAAAAATAGCGCAAACGCACCCACCATGAAAATCCATGCCAAAATCATAAAGTCTTGTGGTAGGAAAGTGGCTCCGAAGATCTTAAACTGCTGAGTACCAAAATCGAGCAATATGGCCTGTTGCCCGTTATATGGGATCCAAGGAATAAGAACGAAAGTTAACATTAAGAACCAACCTAGGTTTCTCCTTATTTTTTGAAAAAACCCTTTTTGCTCTCTGACGTAAATTGGCCCCTCTTGCTTGTAGGGCTTAATGATCATGTCTTCTTCTTTGATATCAAACTTCATGTTATTTGCTACATTGGTAATACACAAAGTTTATATTGCAACTTTCAGACCAATCTGAAAGTTTATAAACAATTGATTATAAACAACTTTTAAAATAGCAAAAATATTAAATCGCGAAATATCACGAACAACCGCGAAATATCACGGATTTTTGCTAATTTTCAGCTTTTTCATTTTAGACCTTAGCGTACTTTCCGGTAAACCCAGCTTCTCTGCTGCGCTATTTGTGCCTGATATTTTCCAATTGCACATATCAAGTACCCTTGTAATATGTTCGGCTTCGGCTTGCGCGAGTGTTAATACACCATGCTCTGCTCCTGTTTGCTCAGATAGGTTGAGTGATTGAGATAAATCAAGCAACCGTCCCTTAGATAAAATAGCCTCTCTCTCTAGTATATTTTGTAACTCGCGAATATTTCCCGGCCAATCATAGCCTTGTAACGCATAGAGTGCTTTTTTAGAAATACCTTTTAGTTGCTTACCGAGCTTTTTATTGAGTTGCATAATGAGATTGTTTGCCAATACAGGGATGTCTTCAATACGCTCACGTAGTGCAGGTACTCGAATAGGAAAAACATTTAAGCGATAATAGAGATCCATTCTAAAACTCCCCTCTTCAACCATCTGCCGCAGATCGCGGTTAGTCGCAGCAACAATACGGATATCAACTCGAATAGACTTACTCCCACCAACTCTTTCAAACTCGCGCTCTTGCAAAACTCTCAATAACTTACTTTGTGCTTCTAATGGTAATTCACCTATTTCATCTAAAAAGATGGTGCCCTTATCTGCCAGTTCAAACCGCCCTTTTCGTTTTTCATTGGCTCCAGTAAATGCCCCTTTTTCATGACCAAACAGCTCTGATTCTATTAATGTGGGAGAAAATGCAGCGCAATTCACTTTGACAAACGGCTGTGATGATCGCTCACTAAGGCGGTGTAAGTTTCTTGCAACTAGCTCCTTACCAGTACCATTTTCACCCAAAATCAATACTGTACTGTCGGTCTTACTCACTAACTCTAGCTGCGCTAACATAGCTTGAAATATATCGCTGTTACCGACTAACCCAGAGTCTTGCCAATTTTCATTTAAGGTTTCTAACAAGTAAGCATTTTCATCTTTGAGCTGCTCGGTAAGTACTTGAACTTTATTTAATGCCTCGCGTAATGCGTTTTCCGTATTGTGTTGCTGTGAAACATCGCGAAATATCGCGACTGCTCCTATAATTTGTTTATCTTTATATATAGGCGTAGACGTATACTCCACAGGAAAACAACTACCATCCTTTCGCCAAAACACCTCATGCTGTACTTGGCGTGTTTTACCATCAAACATCGTTTTATATATTTTACATTCATCTGCGGGATACTCACTGCCATCAGCGTGACTATGATGATGGTATTGATGGATCTTTTTGCCCAGCAATTCGGCACTTTGCCAGCCCGTCATCCGCTCCGCTGCGGGATTAACAAACACTGCGTTTCCAGATAAATCAAAACCATAGATCCCTTCCCCCACTGCATTCAACAGTAGTTTGGGATCAGCCAAAAAATGTTTAATAATAGACATACAAAACCTCGCGATATTTCGCGAACATTCTATCTCTATTTGCAAGTGATGTCAGCCAGTTGTTCAAAAACGCCTACATAGGTAACAAATCTGCATTTTTCCAAGCTAATTGGTATAAAATAGTGAAAAACTTACAACCTGAGTTTACTCGTGGACAAAACAACTTATATTCCTAACGACTTCATAGATGATGTAAAAACTTATCTTCCTGCGCACCTGAGTATTGATGATTTTATTGCTACCTGTCAGTCACCGCTGCGTCGAGCAATCAGAGTGAACACATTGAAAATGTCTATCACTGAATTTTTGCAATATTGTCGCGAGAACGACTGGCATGCTCAGCCTATCCCGTGGTGTGAAGAAGGCTTTTGGATAACAAGAAGTGATACAGAAGAAGCGAAATTGGCGATTGGTAATACAGATATTCATTTGAGTGGTTGTATCTATGTTCAAGAAGCCAGCTCGATGTTACCGCCAACAGCGCTCAAAACCACGATTACTGACAATGATATCAATCTCGATATGGCCTCAGCACCAGGTTCAAAAACGTCACAACTTGCAGCATATATGGGCGGACATGGGGTGTTAGTCGCCAATGAACTATCTTCATCACGTTTAAAAGCGCTTGCGGCCAATATGAAACGCATGGGAATACACAATGTTGCCTTATCTCATTTTGATGGCTGTATTTTCGGTGACTATATGCACGAATGTTTCGACAATATTTTACTGGATGCACCATGCTCAGGTGAAGGGACTGTACGAAAAGACCCTAATGCACTAAAAAATTGGTCTATTGAGTCTAATGTTGAAATTGCGGCCGTACAAAAACAACTGATTGATAGTGCGTTTCAGGCATTAAAGCCAGGTGGTAGTCTTGTCTACTCGACATGCACATTAACGCCCTTAGAAAATCAACAGGTTTGTCAATATCTAGTAGACAGTTACCCCGACGCTGTATCAATAGAGAGTCTAGCAACGTTATTCGAAGGCGCTGAAGATGCTGTGACACCCGAGGGGTATCTGCACGTCTGGCCTCAAGTTTATGATAGCGAAGGTTTCTTTATTGCCAAATTTACGAAGATCATGAGTGTTCCTGCAAAGGATCCGAAACAAAAAAAAGGCGTATTTCCTTTTAACCCCGTTGATAAAAAAACCGCTCAAACCTTTTCCAGTGTTTTAAAGAAGCAATTTGGTATCAGCGAGCTTCAAGGTACATTAATGGCAAGAGACAAAGAAGTATGGCTCTTTCCCAATGGTTTTGATGCAATTCAAGCACGGATAAAATATGCTCGTATCGGTATTTTAGTGGGTACGACTCACAAAAATGGGATAAGGCTAGAACACGAATTTGCCACCGCATTTGGCCACCTCGCAACACAAAACATACTTGAACTAACAAAAACTCAAGCCAGAGACTATTTCAACGGCAAAGACATCCGTTTAGATACAACAACAACCCTGACCGGAGAAGTCGTACTAATGCTATGTGGCAGTGCCATTGGACTGGGTAAATGGCAAAAAAACAAAGTGAAAAATAGTTTACCGCGTGATTTGATTAAAGACGACCTGTTAATAACTTGGGTATAACCTGAATATACCCTTTTGATATTTTTAATATCGATTAAGAATATCACAGGTAACACTATGTTTTTTATAAACTTAATAAATAGTTCATTTATTTGTAAAAACGCTGAAAGGTTAACTAAACTTAACGTTACTTTCTACTTCTCCCTAAAGTCTTAGAAGGTGTTTTTAGTTAGCGCACGGCTCAACCTTGAGCCTTTCCCTAAGCCCAGAGCTTGCAGGTAAGTCTCTGGGCGTTTTTTTACTTATACTAATTTGGCTTAATACTTGCTCAATTTGAAGGAGTAAATCTGATGCTAACAGCGTTAAAAATTTCTTATTTAGAACAACTAAATAGCAAAATTTATGCCTTGCCTACACAGATGTAGGTACCTTGGCGATAGCAGG
>NZ_RCSQ01000087.1:0-72225 GCF_004103255.1 Pseudoalteromonas sp. PS5 | reverse complement strand
TTTGCTATTTAGTTGTTCTAAATGAGAAATTTTTAACGCTGTTAGCGTCAGATTTACTCCTTCAAATTGAGCAAGTATTAAGTCAAATTGGTATAACTTTCCAATACCATAATAAACAACTAATTAGCTGCGCATACGCCTAATTACTAAAAGAACAAGTTCAACAGGATCATCATGTTTAAAGCGCTAAAGTTCACCACCAAAGTAACCGTAGCAGCCTCTCTTGTACTCGTAATTGTACTTGGCTTGTTTACTATCAACAATTTTTTGGCCATGCGAGATCAAACGCAAACTCGACTCACTCTGGTTTTGCAAGAGATCTCCAGTTCTGTTTCGCAGAATATCGCTAATTGGCTCAATAACAGGCTTGAAATCGTGGTGTCCATCGCCCAAGGGCATAAAGCTGATGACTCAATAGAACAAATAAGAAGAAGATTAAAAACTGCTGATGTCGCTGGGAACTTTAAAAACGTGTTTATCGGAACACCTGATGGTACGTTTGTGTTGGACGATCCAAGCATTCAACTTCCCGCTGATTTTGATGCCACCAGCCGCCCTTGGTATAAGCTCGCAGAACAAAAACAAGACACCGCTTTTACTGCCCCGTATGTTGATGTAACAACAAATGAATTTACGATTTCAGCCGTGGTACCGGTTAAATTTCAAGGCCGCTTTGCTGGAGTCGCTGGCGGTGACATTGACATGTCAACTATCACAAAAATTATCAATGAAATTGACTTTTTAGGATTTGGCTACGGCTTTCTACTTGATAAAAGCGGAAAGATACTTAGTCACCCCAATGCCGAGCTGAATGACAAGCCGATGTCCGACTTGTTCGGCCAGAATTTACCGCTGAGTAGGGAGTTTACGGAGCTTGAAATAGACGGTACAGAAAAGATAGTGTCATTTGTAAAGATGAATGGCATTAAAAACGTTGACTGGTACCTTGGTGTTGTTATCAACAAAGAAATTGCTTATTCATCAGTGTCATCTTTTAGAAATATGGCAGCTATCTATATGCTACTTGGTGTAATTGCTATTGTTGTGATGCTGCAACTATTGCTCAAGTACCTTATGCGCCCTATGTATAACCTAAACGCTGCCATCAAAGATATCGCTCAAGGTGAAGGCGACCTTACCCGCAGGTTGGTGATAGAAAATCAAGATGAGTTTGGCGAGCTATCTGATTATTTCAACCAATTTATCGATAAGATCCATGCTTCAATCACACAAGTTAAAAATACGACTGTGACACTTGAGAATGTAGTAAATAGTCTGGTAGCACAAACACAAGACACGTTATCTATGTATACTGATCAATCTAAACGAACTGACAGTGTTGCTACAGCAATAAACCAGCTTTCTTCAAGCGCACAAGAGATCTCAAGCAGCGCCACTCACGCATCTGAGCTTGCGAGTAATGCCAACAAGCTCTCCGTTGAAAGCCAACATTCGCTTACTGAAAATATCGAAGAAATAGCCGCACTGACGCAAAAAATGTCACAAGCCCAAGAAACCTTAGATGGGTTAGACAAGCTATCAGGTAGCATAGGTCAAGTACTAGAAGTCATAAAAGGCGTAAGTGAGCAAACGAATTTACTTGCTCTTAATGCTGCTATTGAAGCTGCTAGGGCTGGAGAGGCAGGGCGTGGTTTTGCTGTAGTTGCTGATGAAGTAAGACAATTAGCGCAGCGTACCCAAGAATCAACACAAGAAATTGAAAGCACCATCGCGCAGTTACAACAGGGCTCATCATCCGCAGTTGCAGTAATGAAAGCAAGCCTCGAAGACTCCGCTCGAAGTGCCGAAAGGGCGAACGCTTCTGGTACGAAAATGCAAGAAGTAAGCAACTCGATTGATGCTATTGATGGTGTCAATCATGCGGTTGCTAGCGCGACCAATGAACAAAATACCGTGATCCAATCACTTGATAGTGATATTCATCACATAAGCGACTTAAGTATTCAAGGTAGTAACAACCTCACCGCAACACTCGACGAGTGTAAATCATTGAAAGCACAGTTTGATGAATTAGAACAAATGGTGCTCAAATTTAAGGTTTAAACAAGTTTACCCTAAGATGAAAAGCCGCTTAACATAAGCGGCTTTTTTTATGATGTTTTTATTACAAACATAGCTATAAACATTCCATTAACAACACAAAGAATACAAAAATCAGTAACTTACATCTAAAGCGTCGAAATCATGACAGCTGTAATAATTATGTATTAGTTGCGCAACATGGTTGTCATTTTCACTATTTAGACTGCCCCCAGTTTTTAAGTAACTAGCAATAATTTATAAGGTGTATGCGATGAAGTGCGTTAACCACTTGCTTATAGCAGGTATGCTAGCGACGGCCTCTGCCGGCGCAACAGAATTAGACCAAGCCATGAATAAAAGCATGGCAATTAATGGATCCGCATTAAAGTCACAGGAAAAGATCGATAATATTGCAGATGACATGCAATCTCGACTGCAAAAATTTAAAACTCTGAACAAAGAGATTGATGGTTTATCTGTTTATAACGCTCAGTTAGAAAAACAAATAACAAACCAACTTGAAGAAATGTCAGCGATTAATACGTCGATGGATCAAGTTTCGGTGATTGAGCGCCAGATCACGCCATTAATGATGCGCATGATCACAGGCTTGCAACAGTTCGTCGAATTAGACGTACCATTCCTTCCCAAAGAGCGTGCTGAACGTATCACTCAACTTAATAACCTGATGGATCGTGCAGATATTTCATCTAGTGAAAAGTTTCGTCGCGTATTAGAAGCTTATCAAGTTGAAGTCGATTACGGCCGAACAATCGAAGCATATACCGCACTATTAGACGTGAATGGACAGGAGCGTGAGGTAGAGTTTCTGAGAATTGGTCGACTTGAACTACTTTACGTCACTAAAGATGGTAGCCAAGCGGGTTTCTGGAACAAAGACAGCCAAGCTTTTGAAACACTTCCAGATACCAACATTAGCCAAATTAATAAAGGCATTCGCATCGCACGCAAACAATTAGCACCAGACATGCTAACGCTTCCAGTTCAAGCTGCTGAGTAATAGGTGAGGCTATCATGAAATTCCTACAACAATTCACTAAACACGCTATTTTCGCAACAACACTTGCGTTGACCGCATCTGCGCATGCTGAGCAGGCATTAGATTTGGATTCACTGCTAAAAACCTTAGAGCAGGGTCAAACGGCACAAACAGCGCAAAACAAGCAACGTGAAGCTGACTTCAAAGCACAGCAAAACAACCAGATCCAAATGTTGAACACATTGACTGCAGAGCGCAACCAAGCGCTCGCAAAATCAGAGCGTCTAGAAACTAATTTTGAAGAAAACGAGATTAAACTGGCGAATTTAAGTGACACCCTTAGTAAGCGTATGGGAACGCTAAAAGAGCTATTTGGTGTACTTCAGCAAGTTGCTGGTGATAGTTCGAACAAGTTCGCAACATCTGTGGTATCAGCGGAAATTAAAGGTCGTGATGACTACATGACTGAGCTTGCTAAAAAAATGGGTTCAACGTCGCGCCTTGCATCAATCGAAGACATAGAAAAAGTCTGGTTTGAAATGCAACGAGAAATGACTGAACAAGGTAAAGTATCGCGCTTTAATACCGAAGTGATTGTAGCCGGTGGTGCAAAACAGAATAAAGAAGTACTTCGTGTTGGTGCGTTTAACTTAATCGCTGACGGGAAATACCTAACTTACAACAATGATACACAAACCATTTCAGAACTGACTCGTCAGCCAGCGTCTCGTTTCACCTCAACAGCGGGTGAATTACAAGATGCGAAGACCGGTTCTGTCGATTTTGCCCTTGACCCAACAGGCGGTTCAATTCTCGGTCTACTAGTACAAGCGCCAAATACCGAAGAACAAGTACACCAAGGTGGCGCGGTAGGTTACGTTATTTTAGGTGTTGGTTTGTTAGCACTTCTTATTGCAATTGAACGTTTTATATCCCTAATGTTAATGGGCTCAAAAATCAATCGTCAACTTAAAGATAGCGTTGCCCGTGACGACAACCCGTTAGGACGCGTGATGAAAGTAAAAGAACAATACCCAGATGTTGCTTATGACACGCTAGAGCTAAAGCTTAGCGAAGCAATCCTTCGTGAAATGCCAAAGATCACACGTAACCTGACATTAATCAAAATTATTTCCGTCGTCGCGCCGCTACTTGGTCTACTAGGTACAGTGACAGGTATGATTAACACCTTCCAAGCAATTACCCTGTTTGGCACGGGCGACCCTAAACTCATGGCTGGTGGTATTTCTCAGGCACTCGTGACCACCGTACTTGGTCTGGTTGTCGCTATCCCAACGGTATTCCTTTATACCTTATTAAACACTCGTTCTCGTAACTTGCTGCTTATTCTGCAAGAGCAAAGTGCAGGGATCATTGCTGAGCGTAGTGAGAAAGGAGCGTAATCGTGGTTGTATTGCTTGATGCAATTAACGCTTTACGTGAATTCCTTGACACGGGTGGCCAGGTTCTCCTGGTCATCGGCTTCGTAACCTTCGCTATGTGGCTACTTATTCTAGAACGCTTTATGTTTGTGTTCGGAAAATACAGAAGCTACAAAAACGACGTCCTACAAGCTTGGAACTCTCGCGATGAGCGTAACAGTTGGAACGCAGAGCAGATAAGGCAGGCCACTATCTCTCGCGTAGGGATCAAACTCAATGCCAACTTACCTTACATTAATGTCATGGTTGCGCTTTGTCCGTTATTAGGACTTCTTGGTACGGTAACCGGCATGATTGAAGTGTTTGATGTGATGGCAATTACAGGCTCAGGGAGCGCGCGCTCGATGGCATCTGGGGTATCAAAAGCGACTATCCCAACAATGGCGGGCATGGTTGGCGCACTTTCAGGTGTATTTGCATCCACCTATTTACAACGTAAAGCCAAACGTGAAGTTGAATTGTTAGAAGACAAACTGCTACTAGACCATTAGTTGGCAGTGTGAGGAAAGAATTATGAGAGCACCACTTGCAAAAGTATTCCAAGAAGAAGAAGCAGAAGAAATCAACATGACACCTATGCTGGACGTTGTATTTATCATGCTTATCTTCTTCATTGTTACAGCTTCTTTCGTCAAAGAAGCGGGTATTGATGTTAACCGCCCAGAAGCGGCTACCGCAGTGAAAAAGCAAAGAGCCAATATCCTAGTTGCAATTTCAGATACTGGTGAAATTTGGATTAACAAACGCCAAGTAGATATCCGCGCAGTTCAAGCAAACATTGAGCGTCTTAAAGCGGAAAATCCACAGGGTAGCGTGGTTATTCAAGCTGATAAAAAGGCAACTACTGACACGCTAATTAAAGTAATGGATGCATCACGCGCAGCTGGCGCATTTGATGTTTCAATTGCGGCACAGGAGTCATAGGAATATACCATGCGTTACTTAATTGCTTTAGTAATTGCGGGCATAGTTACCTTCTTTCTCTTCTTGGGTATGCAAGCGCTTATCCAAGGAGGGGAAGGCGCAATGACCGATCCTGTAAAAGGACAAGTGTTAGACTTTGTTCGCCTTAAAAAAGAAGAAACTGTCGAGAAGAAAGAGCGCAAACCACAAAAGCCGCCAACGCCAAAAGAGCCTCCACCGCCAATGGAAGCACCACAAACACAGAGTAACAATCTGGATACCAACGCAGGAAGCTTTGACTTTACTGCTAACGTCGATGCTGACGTAGATTTGGCAGGTGGTTTGGCGCTTGAGTCCAGTGATGGTGAATATCTGCCAATCGTGAAAGTTGCGCCGGTATATCCAAGACGTGCGTTATCACGCGGAATTGAGGGGTATGTGATTGTTGAGTTCATTGTAACTAAACAAGGCACTGTGAGAAACCCTGTTGTAGTAAGCGCTGAACCGGAATCAATCTTCGACCAAGCAGCGCTTGATGCGGCATTGAAATTTAAATACAAACCTCGCGTAGTTAACGGTGAACCGGTTGAAGTTGCGGGTGTTCAAAATAAGATTTCATTTCAAATTAATGGCTAACCGTCATTAAGGATTGCGATTATGAAAATGTTTAAAAAAATTACTTTATTAAGTGCATTATTTAGCACAGGGTTAATAATGCCAAGTCTCATTTCAGTCTTACCAAATGTTAATTTGGCAACGGCTTATGCAGACTCAGAAACGAAAACCAAGCGAGTGCCTGCATTACGCGAAAAAGTGTATAGCCAACTAGCTCGTGCGCAAAAACTCGCAGACGACGGTCAAGTAACTGAAGGCTTAGCAGCTCTTGATTCAGTCAAAGAGCGTGCATCCAGTATGAATAGTTATGAAGTTGCTATGATGCACAACTTTTATGGTTTTATTTACTACAACGAAAATCAGCTTGATAAAGCGATTGAGTCATTCCAAGCAGTCATTAAGCAAGAAGCTATTCCTGAGTCATTACGCCTTTCGACCACATTTAGTTTGGCTCAATTGGCAATGGCCAACAATGACTTCAATCTGACTCTAAGGTTTCTTGACGAGTGGAGCGCAGCAACACCTCAAGCCCCTAAAAGCAACTTTTATATTTTAAAAGCACAAGCGCAATATCAGCTAAAAATGTATAATGATGCAATTAAAAATATTAACTCGGCTATTAATATTGTTGAGTCAGAAGGTGATTTACCAAAAGAGAACTGGCTAGTTTTACAACGTGCTATTTATTATTCACTTGGACAGTCTAAAAACGTTGTTAAGGTGCTAGAAAAAATGGTTAACCTTTATGACAAACCTCAATATTGGATCCAATTGGGTGGAATGTATGGGGAAGTAGGTGCAGATAAAAAACAGCTAGCTACATTTGAAACTGCAAAGCAACGAGGTTTCATTAAATCAAAATCTGACTATATGCAGCTTGCACAGGTATATTTAATGAACTCACTGCCTTATAAAGCCGCTGAAATATTAGATCAAGGAATAAAAGCAAAGGTTGTTGATGATAATGCCAAAAATCTTACCTTTATCGCCGAAGCATTCGTACAAGCTAGGGAAGATAAAAAATCGCTTCCATATTTTATTGCTGCCACTGAGAAAGTTGAACATGGCAATTTAGATCAACGGCTTGCTGAGATCTATCTGAACCTTGAAAAATACGAAGAAGCGGCTGATTACGCACGTATTGCACTAAATAAGGGCGAGCTAAACTTTGAATCAAATGCTTACGTTGCACTTGGTATGGCACAATTTAATCTGCAAAATTTTGACGCATCCATATTAGCATTTGAACAAGCTGAAAAGCATAAGAAATCGGCAAATCTGGCCAAACAATGGATTAAATATGTTAAAAGAGAAAAAGTTAATGCCGAGACATTAAAACAAGCATTGTTATGATATTTTTATAATCGCAACACCAAAGCCGCCTTCGGGCGGTTTTTTTTATTTATAAAGTTCCATTTTTATTTATGAAGATTTAATTACAACCACTTGGTGTAATCTTCATGTAATAAAACACCATTAATTTAGTCACATCATTTAAAAACAGTAAAAAATAATTTTTTAAAGTCTACTACTTGGAGTTAGCAATGGAACTAAAAAACCTCTTCAGAGTCTCTGCAATCGTCGCTGCTATGGCATTAACTGGTTGTGGTGGTGACATCGAAGTTACGCCTACGGTAAACGATAACAGCGTTAATAATTCAAATAACACCAGCAACAATGGCGGCGAAACACCTCCTCCGGTAGCAGAAAACCCATGTACAACACGTACTGTGGGCAGTACTGAAGTTCAAGGTCAATTCCAAGCACCTCACTGTGTATACGGTACCGACTTCGCATCTAAATCGTTAGAAATAGAATCTGATATTTCATTTGCAAAACTTGAAAATGGTGGTGCACATGTATTTAAAGGTGCACTACTAATTGGTAAAGATTGTAATACCGCAACAAGCTGTACTATTTCAGAAACTGGCCCAACACTTGAAATAAAGCCGGGCGCGGTAATGGCATTCACATCAGGTGAATCTGTCGTGCGTATTGCTCGTGGTGCAAAAATTAACGCCGTTGGCACAGCAGCGGATCCTATTCGCTTTACTTCAGCCGCTGAATTTGAAGCGTTTGACCTGGCAGGAATTGGTCCACAGTTCGCTGACTGGGGTGGGATCATGGTAAATGGTTTTGGTATTACTAACGAATGTACAGATGCAGAGCGCAACGCTAATTTATGTAACGCTGACTCTGAAGGTGTAACCAGCTACTACGGTGGTAACAATAATGCAGATAGTAGTGGTCAAATCAAATATGCCCACATTTGGTATGCAGGTTCAGGCCCTCGTGATGGTGGCCCTGGAGACGACTTGAACTCGCTAACGCTAAACGCTGTAGGCTCAGGTTCTAGCTTTGAATTTTTGCATATCCACCAAGGCTTTGACGATGGTATCGAATTCTTCGGTGGTGCAGCGAGCATCAAAAATATCGTCGTAACTGATACGCAAGACGACGCGGTAGACGTAGACGCTGGTTGGCAAGGTAAAGGTCAGTTTATCTTAGTGAAGCACGGTACTATCGAAACTAAACGTGATGTTACTTATGCTGATGACGACGGTAATCCAGTACTTCTACCAGCTGGTACGGTAGGTTTCATGGGTAACAACGGCTTTGAAACTGACGGTGAGAAGGCATCAGGTGCCGATTATAGCCAGGCACCAGCCTCAACACTAAACTTTGCAAATGTCACTGTAATTACTACAGATGGTAACTCTATTCGAGATGATGACGAGTCTCAAGGCATGAAGTTTGACGACGCTATCCGTGGCATGTATTACAACGCACTAATTGTTAAAGCAGAAGCATCGAACGGAACTGAATGTTTAGAGTTTAAAGATGGTGACGCAGCAGCAAATGCTGAAGCTGATACGCTAAATTATGACAGTTCAGTACTTGCTTGTGCAGCAAACTTCAAAAACGGCTCCGATCCACTTCCTGCAGGTGAAGGTAAGGAAGATTGGTTTGTAAATGGTGGTGTAAACCAAATTCTTAATGGTGCGCAAGATGTGTTGGCTGCTGATGGTTTCTCAACAAATTCGAGTTCAACAGCAATCACCGTTGATGCGAATAACCTAAGTGGATTAAATGACGCTTTCTTCACCACAGTTGATTACATCGGTGCAGTCTCAGATACAGACACTTCATCTGAATGGTATCAATGGGCTAAGAAAGCAATTGAGGCTTCAAACGCAGACTAATTATCAGTAATGACCTTAGTTATTACAATTAAGGCGCAGTCATTGCGCCTTTTTTATGATTTTTGGCAGGATTGCATATGGATACTCAAATGAAATTTAAAAAAGTTGCTTTAGCCATAAGTGCGGCAGTTACTGTTGCAACTTCTCTACCCAGTGTGGCGGAAGAAGAACAGGCAATTGAAGAAGTGGTTGCTGTAGGTACTCGTTTGCAAGGCAGCGCTGCAGCAGTAATCGAAGAGCGTAAAAACCAGGCGTTCGTTGCAGATATTTTAGGTGCAGAACAGCTTTCTCGCACCGGCGACAGTGATGCGGCATCAGCACTTCGTCGTGTAACAGGTCTGACACTCGTTGACGGCAAATTTATTTATGTTCGTGGTCTAGGCGAGCGTTATTCTAGTGCACGATTAAATGGTGCCGCTGTACCAAGCCCGGATCTAACTAGAAACGTTATTCCGTTGGATATATTTCCCGCTAGCATTATTGAAAGCCTAGCGGTGCAAAAAGCGTATTCACCTTCAATGCCAGCTGCATTTGGTGGCGGTAACATAGATATTCGTACCAAGTCGGTTCCGTCGGAGTTCACAGCTGGAATAGAATTGGGAATTGGACAAAATATTAATTCCGATAAGGGCTACACCTTTAGTGGAACCGCTGAGGGAATACCACAAGTACTGCAAGATGCTGTAGTAAGGTATCGTGGTAACTTTGACATCGGAGAAGTCGTAGACAAAAATGGCTTTAAGGATCAAGATGGACTCACTCGCGCAGACCAAGCAATAGACATCATAAAAGGCTTTGTTACGTCTCTTCCTCGCGATATTGAAGTGAAAAATGAGTCACTTGATCCCAACTTTGATGTAAAAGCAAACATTGGTAATAGCTTCCAAGAAGATTGGTTTGGTGGCACCGTAGGCTTTATGCTAGCCGGCTCTTACGATAATGACTGGAATTATAGCGACCGAACTACAGGTGTAATTGACGATAGTCTATCCGAAAACTGTACTTCAAAACTTGAAACCGCAGAAGATACTACAAACTCTTGTTATGTCACCCTCAAGGCGTCTGAAGTGACGACTGAGACTGAGCGTATGAATGGTGTACTTAATCTGGGTTATCGCCTCGATCAGCATAACATTTCATATTCTAAGATATATTTAGAAGATAATGAGCGTGAATCTGACCTCTCGGTTTTACAAAGCCCAAATGGTAGTACTGTAAGAACCATTGCAGGGACTGGTGCAGCGCAGCGCTCACACCAGTTTAATTACGAAGAACGCACGTTAGACATTGATCAAGTGGTTGGCCAACACACCTTCTTGGACTACTGGGGACTAGGTGTAGACTGGCAATACACCGAATCAAAAGCACAGACAGATATTCCAACAGATATCGATTTTAAATTTATCGATAACTACAACGATGATGGAAGCTATAAAAATTCTATTGTAACTGGTGATGATAACCGCGTAACTTACGCGTTTACTGACATGGAAGACAATGTCAAATCGTACAGCGGAAACGTAACTTTACCATTAACCTTTGACGGTATAGAGATAATCCTTAAAGGTGGATATGACTTTATGGATCGTGCTCGTGTTTATAACACCAGCAATTTCGTTGTAAATAACAAAAGCGGGATTTCTATTCCGGTTAATTTTGACAGCTCAGAAATTAACTCGATTACTAGCTATCTAGATGACGAGTTTATAGACAACAACACCTTCTTATTAACGTTTAACGAACCTCAAGCACCTGCTGCTGATGATTATATTGCAGCTCAAAAAATAGATGCAGGTTACGGCGAATTTGATATTTTCTTTGATAACACTTGGCGGATCAGTGGTGGTATTCGTTATGAAGACTTTAAACAGGTGTCACTTGCGACATCAAGTTTAATCTTCGATAGAGTCACCATGGAAACCATTTACGACGAAGAGCGTATTCTGGCAGGAACAGTAAACGAAGATAATTTCTTTAATGCTTTATCACTTACTTACCTGTCGGATGGTAACTATCAGATACGTTTTGGTTATGGTGAGACTACCGTTCGTCCTGATTTACGTGAGCTTGTACCTGTTGCTTACTATGATCCATTAACTGACATCCGTACTTTTGGTGTTGCGGGTCTTAAAAGTAGTGATTTAGAGAACTATGATGCCCGTTTTGAATATTATATGGATAATGGCGACAACTTCTCTGTGGCGGCATTCTATAAAGATATTACCGCACCAATCGAGACCATCCTACGCGTCGGTGATGAAGATTACACCGCCACCTTCGTAAACGGTGAGGAAGGCGAAGTATATGGAATCGAAGCGGAGTGGCTATATGACTTATCAGGTGTCGCCAGTGGCTTTTTCACTTCAGGTAACATCACTTTAAGTGACTCAGAAGTATCCATCGATCCGGCGCGAGCAGGAAACTTGACCAACCCAACCAAACGTATGACTGGGCACTCAGAGTACGTAGTCAATATGCAGCTAAACTATGACTCTGCAGATGGCCAGCATAGTGGTTCATTGGTATACAATGTGTTTGGCGAGCGTATTTTGGCTTCAGGTATTGGTGGTCGTGATGATGCGTATGAGCAACCATTCCATTCACTAGACCTTGTTTACACTTGGTATCCCGACTTTAACTCAAAGGTTAAGTTTAAGGTGAAAAACCTATTGAACGAAGACCAAGAAGTTACTCAGTCTGATATTGTCGTTCGACAAAAAGACGTTGGAACTTCAATTAGCTTGAGCTATAGCTACGAATTCTAGAAGAAAACTAAACTTACCAATCTAGCCAAGGTTTTTCCTTGGCTTTTTTGATCTTTATCAAGATTTCTAAATTTTTTCTATTCTTCATCGTTATTTCATAGACTTGATTCTGTAACTTTGTGTATAGTTGGTCTATATGATATAAATATATCCAAATACTTCAGTAAGTTACTATGCTGTTAATATCGTTGTAACAGATAATTAGTAAAATTACTTAAGCGCTTTAAAAACAAAACTATAACTTATTTTGTACCGAGTTCTCATTAACGCTGATGCGTTTAATTAGGACAACCTTTACATGTTGTATCCAAACCCCGCTTTGCGGGGTTTTTTATTCTTAAATATTCACCATTTGTAGCTAGTCCAACTTAAATTCTTTTGCTATGGTAGCCATCTAGACATACGACTCACGCAATAAACCGTATAAACATTATAAAGGCATATAACATGAAAAAAGTAGGACTCGTCGGCTGGCGTGGAATGGTTGGCTCCGTGCTTATGGAGCGTATGCAGCAAGAAAATGACTTCGACAACATAGAAGCGCACTTTTTTACTACCTCTCAAGCAGGTCAACTGGGACCAGTGGTCAATGGGGCTGGCGATCCAAAGCCCCTCAAAGATGCAAGTGATATAGACGCACTCGCGCAGATGGATGTAATCATCTCCTGTCAGGGAGGGGACTATACCAAATCAGTTTACTACACATTGCGTGAGCAAGGCTGGGATGGGTATTGGATAGATGCAGCGTCAGCGCTGAGAATGGAACAAGACAGTATCATTGTACTTGATCCAGTTAACAAAGATGTTATCCAACAAGGGTTAGAACAAGGTGTTAAAACCTTTGTTGGCGGTAACTGTACAGTGTCACTTATGCTATTAGCGTTAGGTGGACTGTTTGAGCAAGATCTCATTGAATGGGTAAGCCCAATGACCTACCAAGCTGCATCCGGAGCTGGCGCGAGGAACATGCGTGAATTAATCACGCAAATGGGAGAGATACACAGTAGCGTTAAGACGCAGCTTGACGACCCAAGCTCTGCCATTTTGGAAATCGATAAGATTGTTGCGGATAAAATTAAAGACGACTCATTACCAAAAGATCAATTTGGAGTACCCCTTGCTGGTAGCTTAATTCCTTGGATAGACGTGCCAATGGAGTCTGGTCAAAGTAAGGAAGAGTGGAAAGCACAAGTTGAGGCAAACAAGATCCTAGGCTCATCTAAGCAACCAATTCCTATCGATGGCTTGTGCGTTCGGATAGGCGCGATGCGCTGTCACTCACAAGCACTGACGATTAAACTGCGAGAAAATCGCACCGTCGATGAAATTGAAGCTATCTTGGCTGAACATAATGAGTGGGTTAGGGTAATTCCTAACGAACGCGATATCACAGCCAAAGAACTGACACCTGTAAATGTTACCGGTACGCTAGATATTCCAATAGGAAGAATAAGAAAGCTAAGCATAGGTGAAAAATATATCAGCGCATTCACAGTAGGTGACCAATTGCTGTGGGGCGCAGCTGAGCCACTACGCAGAATGTTAAGAATAATTACCGGATAACGTTTTCGTCACTGAAAACGCTTTGACCAGATTATTACCGCTTTGTCTTGATACTTACTCAACTTGAGTAAGTATCAAGACGCTAGTTACTGCCTACACAACTTTTATACCGTTATCCGTCCCCACTTACCATTCTTAGTGATTATCCACAGCACAGCTTTAAACTGCATTCCTTACCTAAATCGCGCCCTGAAGCAATAATTCCTTTACGATGTTGGTCACAAAATGTCTCACCCTTGTAATGATGGTCTATAGTTACCCTGAATAAACAGTAATCTGCGCTCACAACACGGAGAAATGAAAGGGTATGTTAAACAGATTCTCAATTATGCAGCTCACCTTGATAAGCTCTGTATCTCTACTCAGTTTGCTTGTGCTTTTAGTCGGGAAAAATGTATTTAACAATTTTACTCAGTATGCCAATGCCGAAAGAGATATTAAATATGTCACCCTATTAGATGCTATGGAAAAGGTAGCTCATCAGCATGCCGTTGAGCGGGGCCTTAGCGCAGGTTACCTTGGTAATCCGAGCGCTCAAAATAAGAAAAAAGTTGATGAGCAACGGGTCATTGCTGACCAATCAATCGAGACACTAAAGTCGGTGAGTAACACATTACTGAAAAATGACAAGAGTGTTCACAAATGGCTTCCATATATCTTCGAAGTAGAAAAGAACAAACGGCAAATACGCTCGGAAATAGATCGTCAAAATGGGAAAAATGCGTTTGACTACTACAGCAAATTGAATCAAGTAGCACTTAACACAGCTGGCCGGATCCAGTCTTATGTTTCGGATAGAGCATTGTCTTCAGATTTATCCATTGCATTTTTGATTGCTCAAAGTAAAGAAAGGCTTGGGCAAATAAGAGGTAAAGTAAATGGTGCTTTAGCAAAAAAGGCGATGTCAAACACAGTTAAGGACGACATCGGCTATTTTCGTACGCAGTTAAAAATGTCATTACATCAACTTGAAACGGCACTCGAAGGAACCCAACTAGACAATATTCAAGATTTTTTAACAGATCCAGCTGCGATTGAGTTCAACAGAATACTAGATCAACTTGAAAATCAACAACCGCTTGATTTCCAAACTTTACCTTCCAGCGCTCAGTGGTTTAGCAGTGCAACACAGAGAATTACTCAGCTAAAAAGTAAATTAGACAACATATGGGCAGAAACGATTCACGATAGCCAACAAAATAAAGCTGATATTGCGTTTGATAGCATCATAATTTTCAGCCTGTTCATTGTTGTACTCACCGTCATTGCGCTCATTAATTTGCATTTAATCCGTTCACTTCGCTCAGAACTTTCGAAGTTAACCACAATACTTAAACGTGTTGCGGAAGAGGGCGATCTCACTTTGGACATGCGATTGAACACCCGAGATGAGTTAGGTCAGATTTCAGAGTCCATTTATAACACTATTTTTGCGTTCAAAGATCTTATGGTTGGATTGGCAAAGTCCGTTGAGGTTGGCACACATCTTGGAGAAAAAATGCACACAGCGGCATCGAATGTTAACGAGGACGCGCAAAAAACGCAGGAAATGGCCTCTAGCATCGCTGTAGCGATTGAAGAGATGGCGACTACTAGCCAAGAAATTGCTAAGTTAGCTCAGGAAACACTCGATGCCAGCGACCAATTAAATAGTGAGTCTGCGCAATTATTATCGGACAACCAAAAGAATTTAGAGACGATGCAAACTTTATCAAACAGCATGAATGATGTTGATGTAATGGCTGCAAGCATGGAAAAGCAAGTATCTGAAATTAATACCATCCTTGACTCTATTCGTAGTGTCGCGGAGCAAACCAATTTGCTTGCATTAAACGCCGCAATTGAAGCTGCTAGAGCTGGAGAACACGGAAGAGGATTTGCAGTGGTTGCAGATGAGGTTAGGGGGCTTGCTAACAACAGTAAGCAATCATCAGAGCAAATATCAACATTATTGATCAGCTTATCTGAAATTAGTCAAAACGTCGTAAAGTCAATTAGAGACAATACTCGCCTTACACAAAATACCATGGCCGAAGTGGAAGAGACCCGACAAGTATCACTGCGAGTAAATGAGCACAGTTCTCATGTTGAAAAACTTACCATGTCCGTTGCAACAGCAGCTTCACAGCAGTCTGAAGTGGCAAATGATATTTCGCAAAATACGGCAGCCGTGCTTGAAGCTGCTAATCATGAATTAGATACCTCAAGAGCATTAAACACAATCTTTAAAGACATGAAGCTCAATAGTGATACATTACAACGAACAATGGATGTATTTAAAATCGATAAAAATTAATCAAACACGGTTTCTCAGCTGTTTAACCGAGCCAATATCGGTTAAACAGCTGAGGAAGTTCAGCTTTAAGTAATTTGGGCTTATTCTTAAACTTTTTGCCCTGCGGGGGAAAGTTCACCACACTATGATAAGGCAGTTCTTCTTGGTTTTTCTCTTCATATAGTAGTCCAGCCACGAGATCTAACTCATCGATAAATGGGTAAGGTAAGTCATCCTTAGTTGCAATAGCAAATTTATTAGCAAGCTCATCAGGCTCTGTTATAAGAATACTTATCGCTTCAGACCCGCGACTAATGATCCAGTTACAAAAATCTAAAAAATCGTATTCGCTATTACAGCCAGCAATTACATAGGCAACTTTCCAATTATCCCAATGCCACAAAGCCCTGAGTTCTTTTGTATATATACCATCAAACTGCGCAAGTTCCTCGCAGCTAAGCGCTGATAAACGTGTTTTTAAATAGTCACAATCTTGTGTATTATTAGGGGCGGTAACTAGCTCCCAGAAGCGGTCAAGTTCCATGTGTTTCATCTAAAGCGTACAAAGCGGCGATTATAGCCAGTAACCTGCGCTGAGTAAACGAACGCAGGCGTCGAGTTTTCATATACACCAGCCTACGTCACTTGAATATGGCTAGCCTTTCAGTGCCTTATCACCGCGACCAATACCAACGGCACCTGAACGTACCAATTCGATAATATCGCTTTCGTGGCGCAGTAAATCTAGGAAGGATTCAAGACGCTCAGCAGAGCTTACCATCTGCAATAAGTAACTCTGCTTGCCCATGTCTATAATACTGGCTTGAAAAACCTCAGCAACGCGGTTGATAGCAGCCCGAGTTACCTCATCTCTGGCGTATACTTTTACTAATAATAACTCTCTTTCGATATGCTGCATATCCGTTAGGTCAATCACCTTGAGCACATCCACCAGTTTATTAACTTGTTTTGTAATTTGCTCAACAATACGGTCATCACCTTGAGTAGTGATAGTAATACGTGACAACGTTTTATCTGCGGTGGTGCCTACAGTCAAGCTATCTATGTTGTATGCACGCTGAGAAAACAATCCCACAATACGAGAAAGCGCGCCAGGCTCGTTCTCTAATAAAATCGATAGTATTCTTCTCATTATGCTTTTACTCCTTTTTTTAACCACATCTCGTCTATTGCACCTTGCTTGATTTGCATCGGATATACATGCTCAGACTCATCGACCAAAATATCTAAAAATACGAGCCTATCTTTAATTGACATTGCTTTTTCTAGCGCAGAATCAAGCTGCTCAGGTGTGTCTACTCTAATGCCAATATGCCCATAACTCTCGGCGAGCGCGACAAAATCTGGAAGCGATTCCATATACGAGCTCGCATGACGCCCTTCATACATCATGTCTTGCCACTGACGCACCATGCCAAGCGAGCGATTGTTAAGCGAAATGACTTTAACTGCCAGACCATACTGCAAGCAAGTAGATAGCTCTTGAATATTCATTTGGATGGAACCGTCTCCGGTCACGCACAACACTTCACTGTTCGGAAATGCCATTTTAACGCCCATTGCAGCAGGTAGTCCGAACCCCATTGTGCCCAAGCCTCCTGAGTTAATCCATTGCCGTGGTGCTTTAAAAGGATAGTACTGAGCTGCAAACATTTGGTGCTGACCTACATCAGAGCAAACATAAGCTTCTCCGTGCGTTAATTGATAAAGTTTTTCGATAACGGTTTGCGGTTTTATTTTGTCTACACCAGGAGTGAAAGCCAAACAATTTTGCGAGCGCCAGTTGGTGATACATTGCCACCAGTCTTCTTGAGCAGCTCTATCTATTCGTTTTTCGCATTTTTCAATACCCCTTAAAAGTTGATCCATAACTGTGTCCAAGCAGCCTACAACCGGTATATGTGCCACAATAGTCTTAGAAATAGACGTTGGATCAACATCAACATGGACAATCTTTGCATTGGGGCAGAATTTTTTGACGTTATTGGTCACTCTATCGTCAAATCGCGCACCGAGTGCCAAAATAACGTCTGCGTTCGCCATCGCTTTATTTGCTTCTAAACTACCGTGCATACCCAACATACCAATAAAATTTGGGTGTTCGCCGCTTATCCCGCCAAGACCCATTAACGTATTTGTGATTGGTGCATTGAGTTTTTCAACCAGCTCGGTCAGTTTTTCAGAAGTATTAGAAAGTACAATACCGCCACCAGAATATATAACTAGGCGTTTTGCTTCTATGATTGCTTCGACGGCTTTTCGGATCTGTTTGGAATGCCCCTTTACACTCGGATTATATGTGCGCATATCAATATCTTGAGGCATAACAAAATCAAAACTCAAAGCAGGATTCAAAATGTCCTTTGGAAGCTCAACAACTACTGGCCCGGGTCTTCCTGAGCTTGCTAAATAAAATGCTTTTGCCAACACTTCTGGAATATCAATGGCATTCCGACAGTTGAAACTATGTTTAACGATAGGGCGAGAACAACCAACAATGTCTGTTTCCTGAAAGGCATCGTCGCCAATGAGATTTGATGGAACTTGTCCTGACAATACCACCATTGGGATTGAGTCCATATAAGCTGTGGCAATACCGGTAATGCAGTTTGTTGCCCCAGGACCACTAGTGGCTAACACTACGCCAACTTCACCTGTGGCTCTTGCATAGCCATCTGCCATATGTGTAGCAGCCTGCTCATGCCTCACTAGTATATGTTCAATTTCAGATTGCTGAAAAAGTGCATCGTAAAGATCCAATACTGAACCGCCAGGGTAACCAAATATGTATTTAACCTTTAATGCGCTCAACGCTTTAACTACCAACTCTGAGCCGTTATATTGCTCTGCCATTACCTCATTCCTCGTCGATTGTGCTGCCTGATACTAATTCTTTTAAACAAAAAAAGCCCCGCTGATTGCGGGGCTTGTATATTTCTTTCAACTAATAGCTCCCCGCTGAACTCTAAGAAGAGACCAGTACCACCACGAGAACGATTACTTGAAAAAAGTGTGTCATTGAATAAGCCTTAATTAATAAATTAACTTCAGCCTACACATGATTAGATATAAATTCTACCTTTCTACCTTTCAATTGTTGAAATATTACATTTCAATTTAAAATTTATCTTCATTTGAATTTTTTATTTATATGGCTCTTTCTCTGAACAAATTCGTACAACTGCTAAACTTAACACTCTAACTCGCTTTGGAGTATTGGAATGAATATTTTCAATTTAGGCATGCTGTGCGCAATGCTACTGGTATCCACAGCCGCACCTGCGCAAGTTTTGTATCGAGATCAAGTGATTTACTGGCAGGAAAAGAAACTTGGACGAGCACTTAGTGACTATGAGCGTGGCGTGGTTTTATCCGAGTACATCAAAGGCAAGCCTATCACTCAAGGTATAAAGACTCCCTATGCTATAAAAAGTGCATTGGGAGGCATAAGCAAACTTAGCAAGCAATATAATACACCTGCGACGACACAGGTGCTCAATGAAGCTAAAGTGCTCGCTATTTTGGTTGACTTCCCTGACTTACCTTATAATCAAAACCGACTAAATCCGAACGACACAGACATGTACTACGCAAGTTACCCCGTGTCGCACTACCAAGGGCTTTTATATTCAAACAATGGCTACTCAGGCCCCAATGGTGAAGCTCTGCAATCTGCCACACAATACTATCAAGCGGTATCAGGAGGTAGCTTTAAGATAGTGGGTAATGCTTTTGGTTGGGTCAGCGCAGATCAGAATGCCGCCTATTATGGTAGGCAAGAGGGCAATACTCGCGATTTAAGACCCGAAGAACTTGTCTTTGAAGCTGTAACAAAAGCAGTATCTGAATTTAATATTGATTTATCTGAATACGACAAAACCGATCTCAATGATATTGATGGTGACGGCAACAGACTGGAACCTGACGGGGTAGTAGACCATGTGATGTTATTCCACTCAAGCATTGGTCAAGAAGCGGGCGGAGGGGTACTAGATGGTGATGCAATTTGGTCTCACCGTTTTTTCGTCTTCGATGAAAACAATCAACCTAAATCAATCCCTAACACAAACTATAAGATTTATAACTACACAATCAATCCAATAGACGCAGCCATCGGCGTAGTTGTTCATGAGTTTGGTCATGATTTAGGGTTACCAGATGAGTATGACTTAAACTCCAACGACATCGGCGAGCCCGTCGCACTATGGTCAGTCATGTCTTCAGGTAGCTACTTAGGGCAATTAAGTGGTTCACAGCCAACCCAGTTTTCCCCCAAAAGTTTGGAGTTTTTACAACAAAATTACGCAGGTAACTGGATTGCGCAATCAGAATATACACTTGATGATATAAATACTGAGCAAACAATCTCACTGACGGATATTGGTGTAAATGAAAGCACCACAAACCAAATTAAGATCACTTTACCTGCTGAGTTAGAGCCATTTATTGCACCACTTGATGGCAATTATCACTACTATTCAGGTCAAGGTGATAAGTTGAATAATAGTGCCAGCTTCGCCCTTACATTACCAAATGCGGCTGACATTTCGTTAACCATGTTGGCAAACTATAGCATTGAACTAAATTATGATGTTTTCCAAGTTACTATAAACGGACAACCAATCTCAGGTAACACGACCAAAGCAACACATCCAAATTATGCAGGGATCACTAATTACATGGATGGTGAATCATCTGCATTTGGGTCAAACCCCATCACCTTATCTTTCGATCTCTCGCCATATAAAGGCCAAACCGTCACTATTGGGTTATTATACCGGACTGACGCATTTGAAACCCTCAAAGGTGTATTGATAGACAACATCCAAGTTATCGCGGACGGTGCACAGGTATACCTCAACACAGCAGAGTCAACAAACCAGCTGCAATACAGTGGCTTTCGAAAAATATCGAGATATAGAGCAAAACAAAGTAACGCATACTACGCTCACCTACGCTCATTTAGGGGAATTGATTCGGGACTTTCGTTAACCGGTTACAACTCTGGGGTATTGTTATGGTATAGCAATAATAACGAAAGCAACAACTCCACATCATTACATCCAGGCTCTGGTGATATGTTAGTGGTTGATCAGGATCAAAACCCAATATACAAAAGCGACGGTGCTTCACTTGCCACCAGTGTCATACAAGTTAAAGATGCAACGCTTAGGTTAGATGAACAAAAGCCAGGGCTTGGCGATCAAAATCTCGCAGCTATCAGCATATTTAATGATACTCAAGATTACTCGTTTACCCAACAGAAAGAGTCTGGTGTTGTTTTACCAGCATTTGGAGTTCAAGTACTGCTAAAATCGATATCAGAAGACGCCAGTAGCGCAGAAGTAAGTCTGGTTTATACTAACGACCCTCAAATTGCGCAAGCGCAAGCACAATCACAAAACACCGTAACTTTTAGTGTAAAAGGGCTTGCGCTAAATGAGTCAGACACTTTTAGTTGGAACTTTGGCGATGGCCAAACAAGTAATGCGCTCTCGCCAACCCATAGCTATCAAAATACCGGGAGCTACTCTGTTTTATTCACAAGAACAAAGATTGACGGTTCAAGCTCTTCATTAAATACAATCGCTAACGTTGGTAATGTCGTCGTATTACCACTTAGTATCAACCAAATTGCCGCTACAGCTAATGGAGAGAGGATCCTCTTTAATGCTGACATCAATGGCGGAAAGCCTCCTTATCAACTTCAATGGAATTTTGGAGATAATCAAACCGCAGCTGTAAATCCGATTGAACACAGCTTTGAGTTCAGTGGCAACTACACTGTCACACTCAATGTAACAGATGCCGATGGAGCCACTGTTAGTAGTACAAAAAGTGTAGATGTTATTGTGCCTTTACAAGTAGATGCAACAGCAACAATCTCTAATTTACAAGCTAACTTTAACGCTAGCGCTAGTGGGGGGGACGGCAACTACCAAGCACAGTGGCAATTTGGTGATGGTATGCAAGGCGTGGGGTTATCAACAACGCATAGTTATAACCAAGCAGGGACGTATAGTGTGTTGTTAACGTTATCGGATGGTTTAGGCCAAAGCGTCAATGCAAACGTTGACGTCGTAGTCACAGCACCAACAACACAACCTGACACGATAGACAACACTAATGAAAGTTCATCTGGTGGTGCTATGGGATGGTTGCTCTTGCTAATTGCAATAGTAATGGGACTAAAAAGAAAGCAAAGTTAAGGTAGCATTATAGCTAACATAGATTATTGATAGGGAGATATTCTCCCTATCAATGGCAGCGCTTAAATAATCCGAAGTCTGCTCTAGATTTTTAAACTTCGGCTATATAAGCTAATTTATACTACAGGCGCTCAATAACAGCTTGAGTAAAGTCAGTTGTACCGTGGCTACCGCCTAAGTCACGAGTAGTACGATCGCCGCTCTTAATCACATCAGCAACTGCACTGCGGATTCTTTCCGCTTTTTCTGCTTCACCAAGATATTCAAGCATTTGAATTGACGCCAAAATAACTGAAGTTGGATTAGCTAAGTTTTTACCTGCGATATCTGGTGCGCTACCATGTACTGCTTCAAAAATAGCGGCATCGCTACCAATATTCGCACCAGGAGCCATACCAAGGCCACCAACAAGACCCGCACAAAGGTCAGATAAAATGTCACCAAATAGGTTTGTCGTCACAATTACATCAAACTCTTCTGGTGTCATCACCAACTTCATACATGTTGCGTCAACAATCATTTCTGCTGACTCAATTTCAGGGTAACGCTCACCAACTTCACGAGCCACTTTAAGGAAAAGGCCTGATGTAGACTTTAGGATATTCGCTTTGTGAACTGCAGTTACTTTTTTACGACCTTCACGCTTTGCTAGCTCGTAAGCAAAAGTCACTATCTTTTCAGCGCCTTCACGCGTGATTTTAGACATTGCTTCTGCTTCGCTACCATCTTCTGATACTACTTGGCCAAGACCAGAGTACATACCTTGTGTATTTTCACGAACAGTAATGATGTCAATATCATCGTAACGCGCTTTAGTCCCTTCAAAAGACTTAACTGGGCGAACGTTTGCGTAAAGACCAAACTGCTTACGTAATGTTACGTTGATAGAAGTAAAACCTTCGCCAACAGGTGTTGTAAGTGGACCCTTTAGCGTAATTTTATTACGCTCGATTGCCTCTAACGTTGCAGCAGGAAGTAATTCACCTGTTTTTTCTAAAGCAGCCAAACCTGCGTCTACGTATTCGTATTCATAGTCGCAACCTACGGCTTTTAAGATCTCGATAGCTGAATCGATGATGCTAGGGCCAATGCCGTCGCCACGGATAACTGTGATGGTTTGCTGTGCCATGTTTTTTCCTTTATCAAAAGTTGTGATACACCTGAAAAGAATTACAGACTAAGTCTAGTAGAAATTAACAACGGTGTACGTTCGCTTGTTTAAGCCGCGTTTTATAGCAATTAATTAGGTCTTATTCCAGTATGGAATGTAAAAACCACATACATAAGATTTATGCTTGTTATTGATATTATTTATAGAATAAATATCACTCAATAGCTGAGTAAAAACCAACCTCAAGTAGTGCTGCATTAAAATTCTGTGCATTTGCAAAGTGGCTATCGGACAGTATTTGATCAATCAATTGTTTTTGCCACGCCGTAGGAACAAAATTAGGAGAGATAACACTTAACACCACTAGTTTGATAAAAGTAAAAAGCTTGCATTGCGTATTTGCTTGGGATTTCTTGAGTGTTTCACTGTCTAGCATCGCCTTATGTAGGATGCTTTTATCAAAATAATAATGATTAAATTCAACAAATTTGTCTTGTGCCAACGCTCTAACGCCAAACAAATTGGCCACTGATATCTGCGCTTCTGAGAAATCCCGGGTATGTAATGCAGTGGTATGTTGGATCTCTACGCCTTGCTTCAGCACCAAAAATGCAATGACTGCGGCAAAAGGAGAGAGTAAACGCTCAAATTCTTCACCATAACTATCACCTACGTACAAAGCGATAACTTGACTTATCACTCCATACTTATGAAGTACATCATCGGTGAAAGGCGTTTTGTGACGGGCAATGATTTGTTCTAACAATACTCGCTGTGCTAATAAACCGGCAGCATCTAGACCCACCATCGCCAGTGAATGTCGTACCGAAGCGGCTTTTAGATTTTCTCGATTATACTGTTTTGCCGCAACTTGTAACGCTAGAGAAACTGACTCGAATTCACATACCAGCTTTTCTAATGACCGAATGCTTTGAAATTGACTAAAAGAAAGAGCCTTTACCGCCTCTAGCAAATGCGTGTTATCAACACCAAAAGAGGTGGGCTCTGGTGCTGGTGCTCTGTCCCAAACATTGTATAGCAGTTTAGCATCTGAGCTAAAAGTAACCCCACAGCGAAAATCAAACGCTCGGCTGGCTTTGGCAAGCTTTTTAGCTTGTCCATTATCAATAATAGCGATGACTTTCTCTTTGTTACATTGAACGACTAAAAGTCCTAGCTCTTTGTTTATGTCACATAATAATCCTGCTGGATGTTTTACCATTGCGTCGGACATTGCGGATAGTACTTTAAGTGCGTAGTGATAGGAAAGCCGAGAATAAAGTAGCTTTATCGCCTTATCGAGTGGAAAGGCTGGCTGTTGCTTTGTTGGCGTGATTAAACTAGCTAGTCGATGCGCTAATGCCACTATCAAAGAAGCATGATCATTAAAACGCTGTGGCGCTTTTGAAATGAGCTTGCTGTCATAGCTTGAAAGTCGCGATAAGACACGAAGACACTGTAGGTCTGGTGTTTTCCCATCACTGAGGATCTGGACTGCCACTTGGTGCCTAACTTTCCAGAGCTTATCTTGCTGAGGATTCAATGGTTTCCCACAAGCTAATTGATCACTTTCTCGCGCCACACATAAATAATCGGCAAAACTGGCAAGTAATAGTTCCTCAGTGATTGCTCTTGAATAGCGCAAACTGTGACAAGCCATACAAATTAGCACATTTTGATTAATTACAAGGTTAGTGTTGTAGCCTAAGTTTTGAGAATATAATCCAAGCTGAGCGTGCATGCTACTTGGTGAATGTTCATAGCAGTCCATATATAGTTGTGCCAGCTTTACCAGAGTAGGGTATATCGACGACCAACGCTCCTTTTGGTAGTAAAGCCGTAATACTTTATGCGTTCCTTGTGTCAAAGCAAATAGCGTTTTACTTGTTACGATCCTAGATTCCATTAACTCTACACTTTATCAAAGGTCACTCTGGCACCTGGGCCCCAAAGCGTCAAAACACCATTTTCAAACAGTAAACCGGTACATTCATCTTCGGTGGTGATACCATCAGGTTTAACCAGCTGAGTCCGATAAAAAACAATTTGCACGACGGTGTTATCTGCTCTTTTCTTCACATAGGTTAAATCAGGACTACCGAGTGTATCCAACACAACATCAATATTCACGGGTTGTTCTAGACTTAAATTCCCGATAAAGCGATTATTAAAAGCCTCTCTGTCTTGCCATATCATTGCCTGAGGATCATCTTTGTAGTAGTTAATAACAAGAAAGACCACAGAAACGTATACCGCAAGGCCTAGAAATATGTACTGTAAAATCTTTCTAATCATCTAACTGCTCAACAAAAATGTATAATCACCAACATACGCTACGTACAGAGATTAAGATATTAACATGCCGTTTCGTCTTAACAGATAATCTGCTCAGTACAGACTAACTAAACAACATGATGTTCGGATAATTTATGCCTTTCTAGCAGCCAGTTTCCACGCTAACTGCGTTGAATTCATTTCCAATAGCCAGCTACTGGCGCTTAAATTCTTCTTGCCTACAACATGTAGGAGCCTTAGCGAGAGCAGGACGCGGAAGCGATGTTTCGCAAAAACTCTCTCACTAGACAAGTGAAAAAACAAAACTGTGCTTTAGCAACAATGAGTTAGAATATTCTTTATCCAAATTTCAGGTTAAACAATAATAAATGCAAGGTTTTCTTTAAAAACAATAATTTATAAAGAAAAACATCTTAATCTTTAGCTAATATATCAAAGGTCTTAAGAAATACCTAACGCTTGAGAAAGAATGCAAAACGACACAGTGATGTAGCAATATTTTGCACGCTGGCCTTTGCTCAAAATGGCTCCTTTACGCCACCTAGCTGCACAATTTATATTACTATCCAACTCTAATATCTTTAAGACTAAACCCTATCTCGATATCTTTTCTTAACGTGACCAATGCCAGACTAGTAATATAGTTTTCAACGCCTGCTTCAAGCTTGGCTTTAACAGCGGGCTTTATCTCATCATCTATAAGCATATCATCAAGACGACTGTGCTTTGCTAATAGCTCCTGCGCTGTTTTCACACCAACTCCTGTCACTCCAGGAATATTATTGGTTTTGTCACCACTCAACGCCCAGAAGATTTCAAGCTTGTTTTGTGTAACTGAAAATCGGCTTTTAATGTCTTCAAGAGAGATTGTTGACTTTTTAAAGTAATCATAAATAGCAATTTCCTCACTAATTAAGGGGAGGAAGCCTTTATCTGTGGAAACAATAATCGCGGAGACATTTGCTTTTGCCGCCTTCGTTGCTAATGTAGCGATAATGTCGTCGGCTTCATCATGTACCGGATTAAAACACTTAATACCTGTATTAGTAAATGCAGTGGCGAATCTGTCGAGATTGCTGCTTAGCGACTCGGGCATGGGCTGTCGGTTTTCTTTATATTTTGAGTAAAAGTGATAGCGCCAGCTTTTGTCGCCATCAAATACAGCCACGGCATGGGTCGCAGCTGATTTCTTAAGCAAGCTTCTTGCGGCTTGCTCTACCCTTTGACAACAGGCTGTGATGTGCGCCTGTTGATGTTCGCTGTGCTTTGGTTCGTTAACAGCATAAATGCGCCTAATCAAGTTAAGCGCATCAATTAACAACAAATTTTTCATTCAATTTAAGCTTTAATTTTATAACAAGGTATATACTTGCTTCCCGGCAATTTCATTCGCCCTTGAACAACAAACGCCCCCAGCAGTTTATCCATATCAGCCATAAGAGACTTATCTCCAGTTAACTCATAAGGTCCATGTTGCTTGATTGCAGTTATCCCTTCATCTTTAACATTACCCGCAACAATACCAGAAAATGCACGCCGCAAATTAGCGGCAAGCTGCTGTTTTGGCTGTGCTAGATGCAGGTCTAGCGCGGACATATTTTCATGTGTTGGCGCAAAAGGGTGCTGAAAGTCATTCTCAATTTTAAGCGTCCAGTTGAAATAGTACGCATCACCTTGTGATTTACGATATTCGCGAACGGTTATCATCGATGCTTTAAGCTTTTTAGCCACTAGCTCCGGATCATCTACAATGATCTCAAACTTAGACAATGCTTCCTTACCCAAGGTTTTTTCAACAAACGTGCTAAGTTCCTCAAAGTAGGCAGCTGACTCTTTTGGACCTGTTAATATAACCGGAAGACACTGCTTCTCATTATCAGGGTGCAGTAAGATCCCAAGCAGGTACAGTAGCTCCTCAGCGGTTCCAGCACCACCAGGAAAAATGATAATGCCATGTGCAACGCGGACAAAAGCTTCAAGGCGTTTCTCGATATCCGGCAAAATAACTAATTCATTCACTATCGGGTTAGGTGGCTCTGCTGCAATGATGCTCGGCTCTGTTAGGCCAAGATAACGATTACTTGAGACACGCTGTTTAGCATGACCAATCGTTGCACCTTTCATTGGTCCTTTCATCGCACCAGGCCCACAACCGGTACAAATATTTAACCCGCGAAGCCCCAACTGGTAGCCGACCTCTTTGGTGTATTTATACTCAACTTCATTGATGGAATGGCCTCCCCAGCACACAATCATATTAGGATCTTTGTTCACCTCTAACGCATCTGCGTTTCTGAGCATATCGAACACCATGTGTGTGATTTCAACCGGGGTTTTATTTTCACCATGATATTTTTGACAGATGAACAGAATGTCCCTGATTACTGAAAAGATATGTTCATGAATACCAGTAATAATCTTGCCATCAACAAAAGCTGACTCTGGAGGGTTATTCAGCGCAATTTTGATACCACGTTCTCGAGCAAGCAGTTGAATATCAAAATCTTCATATTTATCATAAATTTCAGAGCTAGAGTCAGTATGACTGCCAACGTTAAGTACAGCTAATGCACAGTTTCTAAAAAGCCTATATCTTTCACTGGTGGTCGACTGCTGTAGCAAGTCAACTTCTAATTTTGATAATAAGTTAAGAACCCCTGTTGGGTTTAGCTCTATTTGCATAGGCTTACTCCTTTTTGTTGTGCGAATAGGGTAGTGCTAACTTCTTACAAATTATCCATATTTAATCGCACCACCATTTCCTTTCAACAGCCCAAAGATTTGTGTTATTTGAAGCACAATCTATCACGGCCACTATTTTTCGCGTCATATAGTGCAGCATCAGCTCTATCGAAGGCACCCAAAGTCGTGTCTCCTTTTTTAAACTGTGTTGCACCGAGAGAAATTGTAATTTCAACTTGCTTTTCTTTGAATTTAAACGGAATAGATTTTACAACTTGCCGTACCTTTTCTAGCGGTTTTTGTGCCTGGCTAACGGGCATTCCAGGCATCAATAAGACAAATTCCTCACCACCATAACGAGCAATAAAATCGCTTTTACGGATCGATTTTTTCAAGGCTCTAGCTATCACTTGCAAGGTTTTATCGCCAGCACTATGTCCATATTTGTCATTGATAGATTTAAAATGATCAACATCAATCACAACGAGCGTAACCTCGGTGTCATTGACTTCAAACAAGTGCATTTCATGGGTCAAACGCTCATCAAATGCAGCGCGGTTCGGCAACTTAGTAAGGCTATCGAGTAAACTTTTAAATTTTTGCTCACTCAGCCGCTTTTGATAACTCGACACTTTCGCTTCGAGCATATTAATACGATTATTAATCGCATCGAATGAATCAAGAAGTGCATCTCGCTCATTTTTTTCCAGCTTTTCTCTAGCTATTAAATCTGCGCTTAATAACTTGAGCTCATTATCAACTAGCGCCTTTAGTGCAGTAATAGAACTTGCATTTTGAGTTTGCTCATTGAGATTTTGAATTTTTAGCTCAATCTTACTGTTCAAAGACTTTAATTCTTGTGATGCTGATTTAGACCGAGCTGTTGTTTCAACAATAGAACGATGCAACTCTTCTAAAGTCTGATTTAATGAAACTAAAAAGCCCTGCGCAGATTGCCGCTCTCGAGCAATGGTCTGAGCAATAATTCTAATTATTTCGGTTGCTGCGCTGTATAGGTTGTCTAAGGTGTCATCCTGAGCGACTCCCTCTCTGATCTCTTTTACTTTGTCGACAGCATCGTCTTCAAAAATAAGTTCGTTGATTAGCGCTTGCAACTCTGCCGCGAGTTGAGGTTGACTGCTCCCTGCGGCAACATCATTGACTTCTGTTTTTGCCTGTAACACAGTTTGATAAATTGAGACCAAGGTCTCTAGTGCTGGAAGATATGCGTTCGTAGAACTGATGTCCTGTAATTCAACGTCTAATAAGTGTCTCAGTTTTCGGCGCGACTCATTTGGTACACCTTTGAGCTTTTGCAAGAGTTTACCACTGTGGCGGATTGAAGCTTGTAACGCCTTTTGATTCGTAGAGTTTATGGCTTCCTGCGCTTTTAATGGTTCCGATATACCGTCAATAAAGGGAGCAAGCTGCTCAAAGTCAACACCTTTATTGAGTGCGATACGAAACTTAGCTAGCTGATTGTCCAGAGAAACATCCTGCCCCTTACAGGCAAGAGAAAGCTTTGCAGCAAACTGAGTTAATAGCTCTACTTGTTGTTTTCTTGCGTCCTCAAGCGTCTTTCTTGCTTCAATGGCTTGTTTTAACTTTTGCTCGAGCATTACGGCGTTATCAGTCACAGATTTCCAGTTATGATTTGATCTCTTAGATACTTAGTCTACAACAAATTTAGCCAATATGCGCATAAATTTATGGCTGTAACATGTCCGGCTTTGCTGTTCACTCGTCGATATTACTTCGCCTAGAAGGTCTTGATTTGATAGATTAATCGTATTCATAACTGACATTTAATACGATGAAAAAAAGCCTAATAGCACTTGCTTGTATTACCGCACTACACGCTCACGCCGACGTCAACTATCAAGTCACCATCACGCAGCCGCAGCATCACTTAGCTGATGTCGAAGTGACATTCCCGCATTCAACACAAACTAGTATAGATGTGCAGCTTCCGGACTGGCGCACCGGGCGTTATGAGATATTGAATTTGGCAAACGGCATTCGTTTCTTCGCCGCAGAAGGACACGATGGAAAGGCTCTAAAGTGGGAGAAGATGGATAAAAACACGTGGCGAGTACATCTATCTGAGCCGACAGAACTGAAAGTACAATACCAAGTATATGCAAATGAACTCGGTCTTCGGGCGAGACATATTGATGACACCCATGCGTTTATTGATGCCTCCGGGTTCCTTATGTTCAGCGAGTCTTTTAGAGCAGAACCCATAAAGATCGACTTAGACGTACCAATGGAGTGGCGTTCAGTCTCAGGTATGGACTTTGCCGATTCCAAACACAGCTTTAAAGCTGATAATTATGACATTTTACTTGATTCTCCGATTGAAACCGGCATTAACCAACTACATAAGTTCCAAGTAGATGGTCGTCAGTACGAATTGGTAATTTGGGGGGAGGGGAATTACGACGTTGATCTGATGCTGACAGATCTGAAAAAACTGGTCAAAACCGGCACTCTCATATGGCATGACTACCCTTATGAGCGCTACGTATTTATGGTTCATGCAACGAGTGGCGCTCGTGGTGCCACGGAGCACCTAAATTCGACCATTATACAAAGGCACAGAGATAGCTTTAAAAACCGTGATGATTATATCGGCTTTATTTCAACCGCAGCGCACGAATTTATTCACACTTGGAATGTTAAAAATTACCGTCCCGCTGGTATGGTTCCGTATGATTATGTTGCTCCAAATTATACTGATCTGTTGTGGTTGGCTGAAGGTTCGACAAGCTATTTTGAAGACTATTTGCTACTTAGCGCAGGAATAACCACCAATGACGAATATATCAATATGCTTACCAAACGCGTTAACCGTCATCTCGATACCCCGGGGCGTCAGGTGCAATCTGTTGCCGCAAGCAGCTTTGATAAATGGATAAATCAAGGTGGCGATCATGGTGTTAACTATAGCACCAACATCTATTCAGAGGGGGCATTAGTCTCGATGGCGCTGGACATCGACCTAATTGAGAAATCAAATGGAACAATAAGTTACCGTGACGTACACAGCCAGCTATATAAACAACATAAATTACCTAATAGCTTTACAAGTGAAGACGTTAAACGCATTTTAAAACAATTGACTGGACGAGATTATCACACTTGGTGGGTCAACCATGTGGATAAACCAGCGAACATAGACTTTAATGCGTTATTCGACAAAGTGGGATTAGAATATAAGCATCCCAAATCAGCAAGTGTGATAGCTAACCTTGAAGGGAAAGCAAAACAACAAGGTGAACTTCTGAAGCTGCTTCATGTGGCTAGAGATGGTAACGCTTGGCAAGCCGGACTTACTGCTGGAGATCTAATCGTTGCCTTTGATAAGCACCACGTGAGGGATAGCTTATCGGCTAGCTTAGCGCATTTTGTACCTGAACAAACGGTGAAAGTTGATTTTATTCGTAGGGATAAATTAATGACTACAGAGTTGACACTAAACCGTGGTTACGACAAGCCTAAAAAAATCACATTCACTGAAACGCCATCAGCAAAACAAGCCATGCTATACAAAGCTTGGATGGGCGTCGCACACCCTAATGAGAAAAAATAGCTAACAACAAAAAGGGCTGATAGTTATCAGCCCTTTATAATTTCTACCTCAGTAAAAAATACTAGGCTTTTACTACATGATGCGAGAGAAGAATCGAGAGCGATTCTTTGAACGACCTCTACGCATAGAAGAGCGGATCTGGGAGCGAGTACCAGCTAACCAACTTTCACGGTCAACCTTTGCAGCATCGCCACGTCTTGCTTCCTCCGTTGCACGGAATCCACAAAACTCACGATACGCTTTTAAATCTAGAGATAATTCTTGCAGCACCAGCTCAATCATAATTGCATCGTCAACATAACCTAATACCGGAATATGATCTGGCACCATGTCTTCAGGCTCGCTGAAATAAGCTAGCGACGCCATAATCTCACGTTTTTCGTCATCAGGCATTTGCCATTCTTCGTCTAATACAGCGTCAATTAACGTCTGTAATGAAATAAGACGAGTGCTCACAAACTCAGGAAGGTTGGATTTTTCCATCGTTGCGACTAAATCGCGTGCTTTTGATATAATTTCAGCATCACTTACATCACCACTTTTTTCAATAGCGGCTTTCATCATTCCACGGAAGTGTTCAAGATCTGAATCAGAGAGTTCAAAGTTGATTTCTATAGACACGTCTGTGCTCCCTCAACGTTGTTATTATTAACGGTTTAAGCAAAAAGTTAAACTTATTGCAATAATCTTAGATACTAGCACATCTTTTTCAGAAGTCTCCCCATAAATTACACTTTTAACACGAATTTTTCTCTATTACGTACAAGTATAAAACCCATTGTTCAAAAGGCGTACAACGGCTTTCGAATCATATAACTAGAAGTGTTGTTGATAGCGTTTAAGAACCAGCCCGCGATAAAACTTGTTTTGTATAAACTTATTTATCTGAAGCAATTGTTTGCGCCAAAAATACCGCTTTGATCCTGTAACACTTGGAGCTCTATCTATGGTACTCGCAAACTTTTCACCATGGCTAACAGGACAAGGGCTCATTACGAATACACTTAGATCTTTTTCCCAAAAATGTTGATAATCAATATCAATCGGTCTGCCGAAAGGAATTGATTTGGATAATATTTTCTTTGCTCCTTTGAGACTTACAAGCTGGGCAACGGTTCCGGCAGGTACCTTATTTTGCATAAATAACGATAACGATTTATTTAGAGGAAAACTTGCAATCGGAGTGCGTTTGTTCTTCTGAGACTGGAATAGCTTGATCATATCCCAATCAAATGGCAATGAAGCGATCAGTTGGTCAATCTGTGCTAAGTCGTCGTGTAGTTGGAAATCATCTTCAAAAATAAAAGCATAGGGCAGTTCTAACTCAACAATTTTGCTCAGTACTTTTATATGACTTAAATAACAGCCTATCTCTCCTAACGTTAAAGGCCGGAAGTATTGCTTAGCGTTTTTTAACTTACAATAGCTCGTATTTAAAACGTCTTCGCTCAACTCTGCACCTTTTACAGCGCTTATCCTTTCAAAGGGTAGTGAGAACTGATCAAACTGGAGAGTAGATTCCTTGAGTCTATCAGTGCAAGAATCTAAATTGATGAGAAAAATATTCGGTTTGGTCATGATAAGTCTTAAATCCGCTAACTAATTACATTTTGAGTGTGCGGCTTTTGTATGACAGTGAAATGACGAAACTCTTACATAGAGTAGGGTATCAACCCTACTCTATAGGGCAGTATTACCAATCACTCGCAGCTGAGCAATAACTCACTGCAGTCTGACGGTCTTCCGTTCTGTTATCATGGCGACTTGACATACCGATGATTGCACCATTACCACCTAATGTCCAAGGTTGGTCGTAACCTGTGTATTGTGTTGTAATACATGATTCAGCGAATAGTGCAGCGCCTGTACTAGAGGTTGCCATAGATGCGCAATTAAAGTTAAACAAACGGTCTTCGGTGCCATTATCGTGACGGCTTGACATTCCGACAAAGAATTGACCATTAGGACAAACAAAGTTAAACGCTTGATCATATGAATTTACGTAACCGCTCCACTTTGTCGTTTTACGATAAATGCGACTACCGCTATCCGTTGTAAATTTTGCACAGACTAAGCTAAAACGTCTGTCTTCTTGTTTATCTTGATGGTAGCTTGAAATTGATTTAATAAACATATTACTTGGACAAGTGTAAGTAAATGCTTGGTCAAAATCATTTAAATACCCCGTATTGAGTTCACTATAAACACGTAAGTTACCACCAGCTAGCGCTGAAAAATCACTGGCAATTTCTGTGCGCTCAGTTTTTGCTAACTTAGTCTCAGTAACATCATAACCTGAAACATCGTTATTAGTTTCTATTAGCACAATTATCTCATCTAGATTCTTAGCTTGAGAAGCGGGGATCTCATATACACTGCCATTTACTGTATACTCAAATGGCTTAGCTTGTTCATTAGCCGAAGCAGGGTTACAAAGCATCGCAACAGAGAGGGATAGAGCAGAAAACTTTATCAATGTGTTCATCTTAATTCCTTTAAAAAATAGTAGTTAATTTAGTGCTAATAAAAAAATAGCAGCCAAATTAAATGCTACTTTTTTTTAATAAACAAGCTTTTTATTAACACATAAAAACCAAAGAAATGCATAATAAGCATCAATTAAATATAGACTGTTGCAGATCCCAACTCCGCTCAAAATATATACTGCTTATTTTTTCTAAACTTTTATCTCGTTACACCACAATTACTATTCACTATTTTCATATAAAAGACGCAACGCGAAATGACATTAGAATCGAGTAAAGCAACAATGAAAAATTTATTAACGCTCAAACAGACAAAGTGAAGTGGATTGCAAAAGAGGAATGCTAGGGGAGAGGGTAGAAGAAGCACAACGCTTCTCCGTATTTTACATCTTATTTTTCAGTCACATTAAACGTAACGATCCATGGCGTGACTTTGTCGAGGCCTTTGCCTAGTTCAATTGCAATTTTGCTAGTAGAGTTCGGTGACATAATTTGCGTACGCATTAGCTGGCCACTCTTTTGGCTATCACCAACCCAAGAGCCATCTAAACATTGCTTTGCGAGACTCTGCGCATAGTTATGGATTTTTACCGCGTTTTCATATTCCTTGAACTGCTCAGAACAGGTATATTTTGATTTTCCTGAAGCGCTTTCTATGATTTGGCATTTATTGCCAACTAGATGTGCCTTGGCCTGCCAGGAGTTGATAAACTTTGCGCCGACTTCAGCACCTTTAAGCACAGAAAACCCATTGGATGATGCACTTAAAAGTGCATTAAGTTTCTCGCAATTAGACATATCATCGAGCTTCTCTTGTTGCTCAGGGGTCAATGTTGAACATCCAGCAGCTGTCAACCCTGCCAGCATTAGACCAAGTAATCTTGTTTTCATAAACCGTTCCATACTGTTCGCAATCGCACCGTTAAAGTTAGACTAATATTTTGCCACTGCATAGTTATAAGACTATGAGAAGTTTACCTTATTTATATGAACAGGTGTTGATCTAATTACAGATTTATCCCGATTGTGGTAGGTTGGCTTGTTACTGCACGATGTCTGGAACAAGCCAACGAAAAGATAGGCGTAAGGATTACTTACCCAAAGGGCAACTTACTTATGCCTATCTTTGAGCGTATTGACCACATCACTGAGCGTAAGCCCTTGTCTCTGTAATAAGACAATAAGATGATACAGTAAGTCTGCGGACTCATTGAGCAACTCTTCGTTGTCATTTTTCATCGCAGCCAGCGCAACCTCAACTCCTTCTTCTCCAACTTTTTGGCAGCTGCGGCTCAAATCTTTTGCAAATAAAGAGGCGGTGTAACTGCTCTCCGGTGAGGCATTTTTTCTTTGTGCAATTACACGCTCAAGCTTTCCTAAAAATGCAAGCTTAGGCATGGTGTCTGCGAAGCAGCTTTCGCTGCCTAAATGGCAAGTTGGACCTTGCGCGGTGGCGTAGATCAGTAAACTGTCTTTATCACAATCTGTGTGTACTTCTACCAACTCTAAAACATTGTTTGACGTTTCACCTTTTGTCCACAGGCGTGATTTGGAGCGCGAATAAAAAGTAACAAGCCGTTTGTCTAATGTAACCTCAAGGGCATCTCTATTCATAAAGCCCTGCATTAATACTACGCCTGTCAACGCATCTTGCACTATTGCTGGTATAAGTTCGGATTTTTCGAAATCCACTTCTGCCATGTTTTGTTTATTAATTATCATTGTCGTGCTGCCACATCATTATTTATTAAAAACTGCTTGAGCTTAGGAATTTCGATTACACCTTTGTGAAATACACTTGCCGCCAAAGCTCCATCAACATTCGTTTGTGTAAACACATCAACAAAGTCCTGCATGCTGCCTGCACCGCCAGAGGCGATAAGCGGCACTTTGCACAATTCTCTAATTGCGCTGAGCTGCTCTATATCATAGCCATTACGCACACCATCTTGGTTCATACAGTTGAGCACAATTTCTCCCGCTCCGAGCGCTTGTACTTGTTTCACCCATTCTTGGGTTTTGTATCGAGTCCGACTTGCGGCGTTCGGATCGCCTGTTAACTGGTACACTAAATACTCTTGGGTTTGCTTATCATAGAAACTGTCTATACCAACGACTACACATTGTTTGCCAAATTCGTCATGTAACTCTTTAATAAGTTCAGGACGCGCAATCGATGGGCTGTTAATAGAAATTTTATCTGCTCCTTGCTCAAGCACCCGAGCGGCGTCCGCCACCGACTTAATTCCACCAGCAACACAAAATGGAATATCGATATGCCTGGCAATCTCAGCGACCCAATTTACGTCTAATAAACGCTTTTCCACACTGGCGCTGATTTCGTAAAACACCAATTCATCAGCACCTGCGGCGCTATAACGCTCCGCAAGTTCAAGAATATCCCCAACTACTTCATGACCTTGAAATTTTACGCCCTTAACAACTTGGCCGTCTTTTACATCTAAACAAGGAATTATGCGTTTTGATAACATGCCAGTGCCTCCTCAACGCTAAATACACCCTCAAGCAGTGATTTCCCGAGTATCACTCCACCCACTTGTTGTTTGGCAAGACGGGCAATATCATCCAGTGAGCTTACGCCTCCAGAAGCCTGAACTTTAATTATGCTATTGTGCTTGGTAATATCGTCATATAAAGAAAAAGAAGGGCCTGCCATAGTGCCGTCTTTACTGATATCCGTACATAAAAAATCTACTACCTCTTGCTCAACATAAAAATCTAATAATGCAAACAAGTCAGTTTTTGCATCGTTAAGCCAGCCGTGAGTAGCAGGAGACCAACCACTTTCAGTTCTATTAACATCCAGTGCAATAACAAATCTATCTGCACCAAACTCTTTTATCCAAGTAGCAACTTTTTGCTGCTTTTCTACTGCCATCGAACCGATTACGACCTGAGCGGCACCAGCTTCAAGCCACTGCTTTACATCATCAATACTGCGAATACCGCCCCCTATTTGAAACGGAACAGACAACGCTCGAGTCGCGGCTTGGATGGTGCGCCATTGCTTTTTGTTCGGATCACGCGCCCCTTCCAGATCCACTAAATGTAGCTTGGTTGCGCCAGCATTTTGATACTCTAGCAAACGTTCTGCTAAATCAAATGGGTAAAACTGTGCGGTTTCATATTTGCCTTGATACAAACGAACAATATTGTTCTCTAATACATCTAAAGCGGGAATAATCATTGTTCGTCCTTTTAAATTTGCCAATTAATAAAGTTTTGTAAAAGCTGTGCACCGACTCTGCCGCTGCGCTCTGGGTGAAACTGCATGCCGGCATAATTGTCGTTTGCAACAATCGCAGAAAACGCTTGACCGTACTCACCCGAAACCAAAGTCGAACGATTGACGGTATGCGCAAAACTGTGCACAAAGTACACTTGGTCTTGTTCCCTGAGTCCTGCAGTGAGCGCGTGAGACTTCACCACACGAAGATTATTCCAACCCATATGCGGCGCTGTTAAATCATTGGTCTCCAATAACTCAACCTTACCAGGAATGCGACCTAGGCAAGCTACGTTGCCTTCTTCAGTCGATTCACAAAGCAGCTGCATCCCTAAGCAAATACCCATCAAAGGCCGCTGATAGTCAGCTATTGCCTCCGTCCAACCTTGTTCATTTAACCGCTTCATTGCCACATTGGCGTGGCCTACACCGGGTAGAATAGCACGCTCAAAACTGGATAGTTTCTCAGGTGTGGTGATCACTTCTGGTGTAACACCAAGGCGCTCAAATGCAAATCGTACTGAGTTAATGTTGGCACAACCGGTATTAATAATTGCAATCATAAACACCCCTTCGAACTTGCCGTTTGCTGCGACGCATCCGTTGCAATTGCCATGCGTATAGCTCGTGAGAATGCCTTAAATAAGCCCTCAACCTGATGGTGTGCGTTGCCTTCACTTACACTCAAGATTAGGCTTACCGCCGCGTTATCTGCAAAAGACTTGAAAAAGTGTTCAACCATTTGAACGTCCAAATCACCGACTTTATCTCTAGTGAAGTCGGCATTCAGTACAAAAGAAGCGCGTCCAGACAAATCCAGTTGGCATTCTGCCTTACACTCATCCATAGGCAATGCAAAGCCATAGCGAGCGATTTGTGATTTGGTGCCAAGCGCAGTTCTGAATGCTTGACCAAGGGCAATACCTATATCTTCTACTAAGTGGTGCTCATCGATGTGCAAATCCCCTTTGGCTTGAATATATAGGCCCAGATTAGCGTGAGTTCTTATTTGATCTAACATATGGTCAAAGAATCCAAGACCCGTTGAAATCTCGCCATTGGCTTGTTGATCTAAATTTATCGCTACCGAGATCTGAGTTTCTTTGGTATTTCTGACAATTTGTGCACTGCGATTTAATGTGGTTAATTGCGTTACAATCGCAGGCCAGTTATTGTCATAGAGAATACCTTCGATACACAGATTTTCAGCTAGCTGAATATCGGTTTGTCTATCACCAATAACAAATGACTTGCTCAAATCCACTTTACCAGAGCGCATTAACTCCGTGAGTAACCCAGTTTTAGGTTTACGACATTGACAGTTATCCTCATCAAAGTGAGGGCATATCAACACCTCTTCAAAACGGATCCCTTGACTAGTTAGAATTTGCATCATTTTATCTTGAGGCACATCAAAATCTGCTGTGGGGAAGCTCTCAGTCCCAAGGCCGTCTTGATTCGATACCATCACCAGTTTGTAGCCAAAGGCTTGCAGCGATAGCAGCGCTGGGATCACATTCGGCAACAATGCCAGCTTTTCAAGGCTGTCGACTTGTTTGTCAATCATTGGCTCTTCAATAATGGTGCCGTCACGGTCTATGAATAAATATGGGGCGCTCATGATACTTCCTCAGTGACTTGGCATTGTTTAAGCCAGGTTTCTACTTGTTTTAGTTCTTGTTCGTTGCCGATGGAGATCCGCAACCAATTGTCCTCGCCAAACAGCACAAATGGACGCATTATTAAGCCTTGGCGCATCGCTTGCTGTACAAATTGCTTGTCGGTTAGCTGCAAAGTAACAAAGTTGCCTTCGCCGCATAGTATTGCGTTTACGAACTCGCTGTTTTGTAGCCATTGTATAAGCTTCTTTTTTGCTAGGTTCAAAATAGAGACTTGACGGCGCATCTGCGTTAGCGCATCAGACGTTAGTGCAGTTGCTGCAATTTGCGCTACTACCGTTGAAACAGGGTAGGGTGCGATAACTTTTCTGATCGGCGCTAATAGCGATTCGCTTGCTAACATAAAACCCACACGAAGCCCTGCTAGTGCGAACGCTTTAGATAACGTGCGTAGTACAACGACATTAGGAAATGTTTTGATAAGCTCTACGCAACTCTTGTCTTCACAAAACTCAATATACGCTTCATCAACGACGACAATCGCACGGCCTTTAAGCTTATCAGCAAGAGCCGCAACTTTGCGTATTGGTTGTAATGCTCCTGTAGGGTTATTTGGATTACACACAAATACGAGTTTAGCTTCACCAATTGCGGGGAGTAGTGTGTCCGTGTCCTCATTGGCAAGCTGCTCTTGACTTAATTCGTTAATGACGATGTTATGTGTATCCGCCGTGACTTTGTACATACCGTATGTTGGCGTAAAAATCGCAATACTGTCTTTACTTGGCTCACAGTAAGTTCTTACCAAAAGCTCGATCCCTTCATCGGCACCACGAGTCATCAATACATTACTTTGTTCAACTTGTGCGTAGCGTGCATAACCCTCGATCACAGCTTGTGGCTGCGGATCAGGGTAACGATTTAAGTTATCAAAACGCATTTCAAGTAAACGAGTGTAAGGGCTTTCGTTGGCGTTTAGCCATGTGTTCCCTGTCAGTTTTTCACTTTTTGCAGAGCTGTAGGCTTTCAACTTTTCTATATTTTCGGGTAGTGCAATATTAGTCATTATTATTCTCCAGCCTTACTTTAACGGCATTTGCGTGTGCGTCTAACCCTTCAGCTTGAGCTAAAGGTAGAATGGCGGAACTCAAACCACGCAGACCTTCCTTGGTGATGGTTTGTACAGTGTAAGCCTTGTAAAAATCCATCAAATTTAAACTTGAGTAGGTTTTTGAATAACCGTAGGTTGGCAATACGTGATTGGTACCAGACGCATAATCACCCGCGGACTCTGGCGTATAGTCTCCAACAAACACTGAACCTGCATTTTTCACAAGTGGTAAGAAGCGCTCAGCCTCCCTAATCTGTAAGATAAGGTGTTCAGGCCCATACTCTGCCGATATTTCAAACGCTTGCTCAACACTCTCGACTAAAATCAGCGTGCTATTTTTAAGTGCGGCTCTGGCGATATCAGCGCGACTAAGGACTCTTAATTGGCGTTCGATCGCAACTTCGGTGTCCTTAATTAACTGAGCCTCAGTCGCTAACAAAATAACTTGAGAGTCCTCACCATGTTCTGCTTGAGAAAGCAGATCTGCGGCAATAAATTCAGGGTTCGCGCCCTTATCAGCAATCACTAACACCTCGGACGGACCCGCAGGCATATCAATTGCCAATCCAGGTACTGATTGACAAAGCAGCTGTTTTGCCATGGTGACAAAACTATTACCTGGGCCAAATATCTTGTTCACTTTGGGCACACTATCTGTGCCTAAGGCCATCGCGGCAATTGCACCAGCACCACCACATTCAATAATATCAGTAACGCCACAGAGTTTAGCCGCGTATAAAATCGCAGGGTTTATCTGACTATCACCTTTGACTGGGGTTGCTAATACAATTGTTTTCGCGCCGCTTAGCTGCGCACAAACACCTTGCATTAATACAGAAGAAGGCAGCGGCGCGCTTCCACCTGGCACATATAACCCAACCGCTTCGATCGCTTGAAATCTAAGTTCACAAATAACACCCGGTTGAGTCTCAATCTGTTTACTTTGAGGAGTTTGCAACTGGTGAAACCTTTTGATATTGCTGTATGCCTGATCAATGGCGTTTTTCAGATCAGGTTCCAAAGCAAACTCACTTTGTATGATTTCTGAATCTGATACTCTTATTCTTGGGCTGATACGAGCATCAAACTGCTTAGCGTAGCCAAGCAGTGCTTTATCACCATTTTTCGCAACATTATCGATGATATTCTCAACCGCCGCCTTTACTTTATCACCTACTTTCACCGCTGGGCGACTTAAGCATTCGGCTCGCTGAACACTCGTAGCTGACTGCCAATCAAACATGCTATTACTCCATCATCTTTTCTATTGGCATAACTAGAATAGAGTTTGCACCAAGCGCCTTTAACTCTTCCATGGTCTCCCAAAATAGCGTCTCAGAGCTAACCATGTGAAGTGCGACATATTCGTCGCTTCCGGCTAGTGCAAGCAAAGTAGGTTGACCCGTACCAGGTAACAGTGCGCAAACTTCATCTAGCTTATTCTTTGGTGCATGCATCATGATGTATTTGCTTTCTTTTGCCTGTTTTACCCCCTTTAGGCGCGGCATGAGTTTATCGATAAGTGCAAGTTTGCTTTGAGCAGTAAGCGCAGCATTTTGGATAAGACAGGCGTTAGATTCTAAGATGGTATCGCCTTGCATCAGTCCGTTGGCTTCAAGGGTTGCACCGGTTGATACTAAATCGCAGATAGCGTCAGCAAGTCCTGCGCGCGGTGCCACCTCTACAGAGCCTGTTAACATTACGACACTCGCGTCGATATTTTCACGCTTAAGGTACTGTTTTAATATTTCAGGGTAGGTGGTTGCAATACGCTTACCGTTAAACCAAGCTTTATCTTGTTGCCCAAGTTCTTGCGGCCAAGCTAACGCTAAACGACAAAACCCAAAGTCTAACTTAGCCAGCTTGTTTACCTCAGCACACTGCTCGTTACGAAGGCGCTCAGCTTGCGCCTCTTCTAGAACATTTTCACCTACAATACCGAGGTCACAAACCCCGTCCATCACTAAACCAGGAATATCGTCATCACGTACTCTCAGTACGTCAATAGGCATGTTAGTCGAGTGTGCAATTAAGCGCTGTTCACGCAGGTTTAGCTTTACGCCAAGTTGCTTGAGTAAAGCTTGGCAATCTTTTGAAAGGCGGCCTGATTTTTGGATTGCAATTCTTAAACGGTTACTGTTGCTCATTATTTATTTCCTAATTCTATAAACGAAAAACCCCGAGGCGGAACCTCGGGGCGAAATAAACTTTGACTATACTTTATGTTTCGCCGGAGGTTCCTTTAAGGAATAACCCACCAGCGAAATAACTGACAGGTTATCCCGTGTGATGATGATGGTGATGAAGTGCTGTCAGTGTGTTTAGCATGATGTTACCTTTGTAATATATCTGCTGTTTAAAAAGTTCATTTATAGATAAACATAATAATCTTCTCTTTGGCAACCATTTTTTAATGCAAATTAAAGAATAGCATATAACGGCCGATAATAAGTAAGTTCACCAGTAGGTTAGAGGGGGAGTGTATGGATGCGTTTAAACCGTTTTTAGGCCCAATCGTACGGCTAGATGTAACTCATAAGTCTGCATTTCATGTAGCTGGTGTACAGCATTATAAAATTGAAAAGGTTAAAAAAGATCAAAAAGCCGATGTCGAGCTTAGGCATCAAACGGCTGAACATGAAAAAATTAAAGAGGACGATGATGAGAAAGACGAAGAAGAAAAATCGCACGAGGAGCGCAAAGGCGAAAATTTAGATACTTGGGCGTAACCTTTTCAGTCGCAAATAAAAATTTAAGCAAACCTTCAATGAGTCAGCTGTATAGCTTAATCCGCTTATTTTACGAAATACAGAGCACTGATAATTCTATTAAGTTATAGTAGATGTACCGCAGCAAACCGCCATTTTTTTAAGGAGAAATCACATGGCGCATAAATCAGTAAAAACCTTTGCAGGTTGGGGCGTTGTTACCTTATCTGTACTGGCGCTAGCTCCCAGTATTGTGCCAGGTAGTATGGCTGTTTTGGCGTTTTATATAAGCCTAACACTTTTGCTTGTGTCTTTATTTACCATTTCTTCAGCCAGCTACCGCCACTTTAAATTTACTGCCATCATTGTTGGGGTCGGCATGCTGTTTTTAAACGATTATTTACGTGTTGTCATACCTTCACCAGAATCTACATGGTCTAGTAAAATAGGCTTATACCTTATTTATGTCCTCATAACAGTGATAGGTATTATTAAAATTAAAACGCAGCCGGTTCATTAACCTGAGTTCGAGCTTCGATTATTGCTAAACAGCGGTTGCGATTTGGTGCATAGCCACATACAATTTCGCGACCTGTCTGTTTGTATATTTGCATTACTTTGGCTGTATCATCTATTTTTTCTTCTGCGGGCCCACTAGCTCAACATTTTCCAGGCTATCAACCAAGGCAGCCACAAATTGATATGGCCGTAGCAGTGGAAGAAACCTTACAAAGTGGCGGCCAATGCGTCGCGGAAGCTGGTACCGGCACTGGTAAAACATTCGCATATTTGATACCGGCTTTTGAGAGCAAAGGTAAAATCATCGTCTCTACCGGTTCCAAAGCGTTGCAAGAGCAATTATTTCATCGTGATGTACCCACACTAAAAAAGGTACTCACCAGTGGTAAAAATGTAACTTTGTTGAAAGGTAGAAGTAACTATCTCTGTCCATATCGCTTAGCACAGCATGTAAGCCATGTACCAACCGATGATCCAGATGTCATGCACCAGCTTGCTATGGTGGCAAAATTTGCTTCTGAAACACAAAGCGGCGACTTGGCAGATTGTGTCGGTATCGAAGAAGACGCAAAAGTTTTACCTTACGTCACTTCAACGTCAGACAATTGCTTAGGTAAAGAGTGCCCTGACTACGAAGATTGCTATATCCGAAAAGCCAGACTAAAAGCCGCCGATGCTGATGTTGTCGTCATTAACCACCATCTATTTTTTGCTGATATGGCTGTCAAAGACTCCGGCTTTGCCGAGCTGATGCCAACCGCTGATTGTTATATTTTCGATGAAGCTCACCAATTACCAGAGATCGCCAGTGACTATTTTGGTGAAACCATAAGCACCAAAGCACTGCAGGCACTAATCAATGATATCAGAGTTATTTACCGCTCAGACATTCCCGATATGTTACAACTTGGTAAAACACTCAATAAACTCGAAACCAGTGTCGCAGATTTGCGCTTGGTTTTTGGCTCCGATGGTGCTCGAGGTGACTGGCGAGAGGCGTTGGCAAATAAACCAATTTGCGATGCAATGCACCGAGTGATCGGTAATTTAGACTTTCTTTATAAAGTGCTAAAGCTCTGCCTTGATAGAAGTGACAAGATAGAACACCCCTTTGAAAAGGTGATGAACTTTAAAAATCAGTTTGAACGTGCATTTGACACTAGCCAAACCGGGTTTAGTTATTGGTTTGAAACCACAAGGCGGTTTTTATCTATCCACGTGACACCTCTTGATGTCTCAAGCAAATTTGCCGACATTATAAAGACTACAGAGGCAAGTTTTGTCTTCACTTCAGCAACTTTATCTGTTGATAATTCATTAGAGCATTTTAGTCGTAGCTTAGGGCTAAGTCCGACTTCACAGTTTATTGTGGAAAGTCCTTTTAACTACAAGCACCAAGCATTACTTTGTCTGCCGCGCTATCTCCCAGAAACCCGTGATGACTTAATGCCACACGCCCTAGTAAAGCTTGCCAAGCAAGTGATCAACGCAGCAAAAGGGCGCACATTTTTACTCTTTACTAGCTATCGAGCTATGCACTTAGTCTATGAAGGGCTAAATACCGCATTGCAATACCCGATATTTATGCAAGGACAAGCTTCCAAGCGCATCATATTAGAACAGTTTATCCGCCATGGTAATGCGGTACTGCTGGGCACAGCTTCCTTTTGGGAGGGCGTTGATGTACGTGGTGATACCCTAAGTTGCGTTATGATTGACAAATTACCTTTCGCATCACCAGATGATCCATTATTGCAAGCTCGAATGAGAGACGCTGAGATGCGTGGCTTAGAGCCTTTTGATGCAATACAATTACCTCAAGCTGTTATCGCTTTAAAACAGGGAGTTGGGCGTTTAATTAGAGATGCTAACGATAAAGGTGTACTGATTATTTGCGATAATCGCTTAGTTACGAGAAAATACGGCCAGACGTTTTTAAGTAGTTTGCCTAACATGTCTCGAACTAGAGACTTGAGCAAGGCAATTCGATTTTTAGAGAATATAGACAAAAATGAAAAATAACCTATTGGCCATAGACGCCTCCACTGAAGCACTCAGTATCGCCCTGCATTACGAAGGCAAGTTTATTCGCCATTTTGAGGTTTGCCCACAGCAGCACAGCCAAAAAATATTGCCGCTGGTGGAGAGGATTTTACGCGAAGCCGACATAACCCTTAACGAGCTTAATGGTATTGTGTTTGGCCGCGGCCCTGGAAGTTTTACCGGAGTGAGAATAAGTACCGCAGTGGCACAAGGACTGGCATACTCATCAGGGTTAAAATTAGTTGGTGTTTCTACCTTACACGCCATGGCACAACAGGTATGGATGGAAACCGGTAAAGATAGCGTAGTCTCAGCAATAGATGCGCGTATGGGGGAGATTTACCTTTGCCAGTACAATGGCCTAAACGGTAGAGTTATCCAAGCGACATCAGAAGAAACTGTAATAAAACCCGAAAACATAGACTTTAGTGTAAGCGGTGCGGTAGGTGTTGGAACAGGATGGCAAGCTTTTCCTGAGCTAGCTTCGCAGCTTGCCTGTGAGGAGCTCGATAGCATTACACTACCAGACGCCTATTACATGCTATTTATAGCAGATGATGCCTTCACTAAAGGGTTATCAGTTGATGCTGCCGAAGCACAACCACAATATGTTCGAGACACGGTGACATGGAAAAAGTTGCCAGGCCGAGAATAAAGGCGTATTTTTAAACAAGCACAGTGTATTTAAGAGTTAAGCCGTGAAATTAAATTCAATAGTACAACAAGCTGGTACTTACCAAGTAAAACCACAGCCTAAAAAGGCGGTGAGTCCTGCTATTGAAGAGGGAAATACTGCGAAGCTCAACACCGCCCAAATCAAAACCAGCGAAAAGGGCATTGCACTCGTTGAGCAATTTCAAGCGCAGCAACGCTCTACTATTTATGATCGTCCGAATTTTCGCACTGGGCAAGCCATTAGTGAATACAAAGCAATCGCCACGGAAGCAAGGCGAGATGAGATTAAAAATATGATTGGGGTGTCGGTTTACGCGTAATACCTCTAAAGCGTTTGAAGTAAATAAGGTCAGCACATGCTGACCTTATTTGTTTTTAAGCTTATACCAATTATTTTAATTAAGTGGTCTATTTTGAGGCGAGAAAATCTTGTCCATCACTCCGCAACCGACAGAGATGTCGTTACTTTTTAATAAACTCAATTAATTTATCGGCGATCGCAGTGTTATTTTGCGAACCAATAAACCTTTCTTTGCCCATACCGTGAGCAAATACAGGCACATCGATTGCAGTATGACCGCTCGTTGTCCAACCAGTGAACGACGCATCGCTAATTGATTCTTTAACGACCGTACTCAACGCTTTTGGCCCTTGTGACAATGCTTCTTTTACTTTCAGTTCAGTCGCACTATCATACTCAAGCCCCGTCAGAGCTTTCCATGTAGCCTTTACATCTTTTGCATCCACGAGTGCTTTGGCTATCTCACCAGCAGAGCCCTTTACGTTGGCTATCACATCACGCTCCCAGCGATATTGACCATTTGCACCAAGAGTTAAGCCGCCTGTGGAGTGATCAGCTGTCACAACAAGAATAGTATCAGGGTTGCTGTCAACAAACGCTTTTGCAAGTTTGATTGACTCTGCAAAATCATCCATTTCACGCATCGCGCAAGCGATGTCATTTGCATGCCCACACCAGTCAATCTGACTACCTTCTACCATTAAGAAAAACCCTTTGTCATTTTGGTTTTCCAATAACGATAGTGCCGTTTGGGTCATTTTCGTTAAGCGCTGTGGCTGTTCATCAATAGCAAACGGTAGACCGACCTCGGCAAATAAACCAATTGCTGGGACTTTATTTAACGTGTCAAGTTTGGATAAATCGTCTACGTATTGATAACCCGCTTCTTTGAACTCGTTAACCAAATTTCTGTCTTCGCGAATAAAGTATTTGGTACCACCACCGAGCATAAGATCGACAGGTAATTTACCTGCTATCTTGTTATCTACATAGTCATTGGCAATTTCGTCGTAGTTGCGACGAGATTCGTTATGAGAAGCAAAGCTTGCTGGGGTTGCATGATTAATTTGCGATGTCGCAACTAGTGCGGTTGTTTTACCTTTCTTCTTAGCAACTTCCAGCATGGTTTCTAAATGCGCTTTGTGAGTATCTACCGCAATAGCGCCGTTGTAGCTTTTTGTTCCTGTGCTCAATGCCGTTGCACCAGCGGCGCTGTCAGTTACAATCGTGTCGTCATCAGGGTAGGTATGCGCCATGCCGACTAAAATGGAGTCAAAAACGGTTGGTTCAACAACTTTTGTTGCAGCATCATCTTTAAAATATCGATATGCGGTTGTGTATGTTGGTCCCATACCATCACCTATCATGTAAATGATGTTTTTTGGAGCTGCAACAGTTGGAGCAGCAACAAGCATTCCTATCACTGATGCTAAAAGGCGAGTCTTAAAATTCATTGTTATTCCCGTGTACATTCATAAAGAAAATGTTTTATCTAAACTTTACTATTACTAAATTAATAACCAATTGTATTGAGCAAAATTTTCTACAAATCAAAGTAGTAAGTTCAAATATGTCACGGTAAGATAATAAATCAATGATGCAACGATGAACACAAAAAGAATTCTTTGATGTCTTTATATGCGATAAAAGAACAAAAAATCGGGCCATTTGCCTACCAAACATGGGGCAGTGGCAAGCAAACTATCATTTACCTCCATGGATGGCAGGATAACAGTAACAGCTTTTTACCGTTTCAACCGTTTTCTGAAGAGTTGTATACTCACATTGCGATTGACTTACCGGGGCATGGCCGCTCAGACTGGAAAAGTGAGGACGCTTTCTATTACTTTATAGACTACGTTTATGATCTAAAAAGTTTTTTAGATCTTACACAGCTAGCCCAGTGTCATTTCGTCGGACACTCGATGGGAGCGATGATAGCGAATCTATTTGCCGCTTGTTATCCAGAACGGTGCCTATCACTTGCCCTTATTGAAGGTGTTGGCATAGTGAACACGCCTGAGCCTGAAACGAAGAAACAACTCATCAACGCTTTTAATTCCCGAGATAAGCTAAAACAATCTACACCCAGAGTGTATCCTGATATAAATACTTTAGCACAGCTACGTTGTAAGGTCAGCGGTGTATCCATAGACATTGCGACTTTACTCATGAATAGAAACACCAAACAACATAAGCAGGGCGTCCAACTTACTCTTGATCCTAGACTGAAGCAACACTCCGGTTTTCGCTTTTCAGTGACGCAAGCAAGGTCAGCACTTGAGGGGATTCCTGTACCTACTTTATTAATTTTGGCTGAGCAGGGTTTTGCAATGATTGATAAACAGTACCAACTATTTAAATCATGTTTTGATTCGCTAACAATAGAAAAAGTTTCAGGAGGTCATCATTGCCATATGGAAAACCCCGAAATATGCTGTAAGCTAATTGCACGACACCAAAGGTCGGTGTCAGTTTCTTAAAGCTGTAGATACCGACACCGCAATACTTGGCTATTGATAAAAAAGGGAGTTCAAAGAATAAACTAATGAAGGAAAGAAATACCATTATGAGCGTTAAAGGCCACGTTTCAACAGCATCTTGATTGTAAATCCTCAAATATTGTGGGAACATGGCGGTTTTAGAGTATTTGCTCAATTGTTAAAGTGCCTTACATCGTTTATGGTTTAGGGTGAATATAAAAATAACGAGAACACAGGAGCTAAGAGTGGAAAAAATCTGGCTGAAGCGCTACCCAGAGGGTATGCCTGAAACTATCGACCCAGAGCATTACAACTCATTGCTTGAATTATTTGAAAAAAGTTTTGCCGATTATGCACAGTACCCAGCCTATTCGAATATGGGTAAAACACTGACTTATCAGCAAGTTGATGAAAAAACAAAAGCAGTTGCTAGTTATATACAAAATGAATTAAAACTTGGTCGCGGCGACAAAGTTGCTGTAATGATGCCGAATTTACTACAAACCCCAATTACGATTTTGGGTGTGCTGCGTGCTGGCTGTACGGTTGTTAATGTCAACCCACTATATACAGTGCGAGAGCTTGAGCATCAGTTGAATGACTCTGAATCAAAGGCCATTTTTATTCTTGCGAACTTTGCTCACACTTTAGAGCAAGCCTTGCCTAAAACGCAGGTTAAACATGTTGTGCTAACTGAAATTGGCGATATGCTGGGCGGATTGAAAAAGCACCTAGTAAACTTTGTTGTGAAGCACTTCAAAAAAATGGTTCCAGATTTTAGCTTGGCGAACACAATCCCTTTCAAACATGTAATTGCAGCAGATCCTGCAAAATACAACAAACCAGATATTTCGCTTAGCGACCTTGCTTTTTTACAATACACAGGTGGAACAACTGGAGTTTCAAAAGGAGCGATGTTAACGCATGGCAACATGGTTGCTAACCTAGAACAAGTCTCCGGCTGTCTAGACAAAGTGTTAGACAAAGGCAAAGAGGTCGTTATCACGGCTTTACCGCTTTATCATATTTTTGCGTTAACGGCGAACTGCTTGACGTTTATGAAGTACGGTGGTCATAATATTTTGATCACCAACCCTCGTGATATGCCTGCTTTTGTTAAAGAACTTGCAAAATATCCATTTACAGCAATTACCGGCGTAAATACGCTATTTAATGGTTTATTGAACACACCGGGATTTGCTGATCTCAACTTTTCGACCTTGAAAATGTCCTTGGGTGGCGGCATGGCCGTACAACGACCTGTAGCAGAGCGTTGGCAGAAAGTAACCAAATCGAAACTGATGGAAGGCTACGGATTAACCGAATGTGCGCCATTAGTTACTATATGCCCGCACGATTTAGATGCGTATAACGGCTCAATAGGTTTACCAGCGCCAAGTACTGACATTAAGATAATCGACGAAAATGGTCATGAAACCCCTAAAGGTGAGCCCGGTGAGTTGTGCGTAAAAGGCCCACAAGTAATGGCTGGTTACTATAACCGACCGGATGCGACAGCTGAATGTTTAAAAGATGGCTGGTTTGCGACTGGTGATATTGCAACTTACGATGACGATGGTTTCTTCTATATTGTGGATCGTAAAAAAGATATGATTTTGGTATCTGGCTTTAACGTATTTCCTAATGAAATTGAAGAAGTTGTTGCGATGCACGAAGGTGTGCTTGAAGTTGCAGCTGTCGGCGTGCCACATGAAGTAAGTGGCGAGCAAGTAAAAGTTTTTATCGTTAAAAAAGACCCTTCTTTAACAGAAAAAGATATAATTGCGCATTGCCGAGATAATCTAACGAACTATAAGGTACCAAAGTTGGTGGAGTTTAGAGATGAACTACCGAAAACCAATGTAGGTAAAATACTGCGTAGAGCGTTAAAAGAATAACAAAGATAGCCGGCACCAGCCGGCTTTTTTATCGCTAACGATTTGCACCAGTTAGCCACATAATTGCATGGGAGTAAAAGTGCAGTATCAAGTCATAGAAAGCCAGCAAGCGCTAGATGAGTTTGTAGCTAAAATTTCAACCGCCAAAATACTTGCTGTTGATACCGAGTTTATGCGTCGTCGCACTTTATATCCCGAAATCGCGTTACTACAAATATTCGATGGAAATCATCTTGCTCTGATAGATCCATTAATTGAAATGGACTTTCAATCGCTTTGGGCTTTATTTGCCAATACAGATATCTTAAAAGTGCTTCACTCTCCTTCAGAGGATATTGAGGTATTTTTGAAATTCGCAGGTTTTATACCATCACCAATTTTTGATACTCAGTTTGCGCTACAGTTACTAGGAGAGGGCAACTGCATTGGCTTTGCCAATATGGTGAAACAGCTAAGCAATGTCGATATTGATAAGAGCGAATCACGAACAGATTGGCTGCGCCGTCCATTAACGCAAAAGCAATTAGATTACGCTGCATCAGATGTTTTTCATTTACTACCATGCTTTCAGCAAATCCTTAGCCAAATCGAAGAAAAACAGCTATTTAACATAGTATTGAAAGAAAGTGAGCTGCTTGCACAAAAACGTAGCTTCCGCCAACCAGATCCACTACTTTATTTAGATATTAAAAATGTATGGCAATTAAAGCCAAGAGATCTCGCAATTTTAAAGGAGCTGGCAGCTTGGCGACGTGCAAAAGCTGAGAAAAAAAACTTGGCGCTTAATTTTGTACTAAAAGAACATAATATGGTTGAGATAGCCAAACGCCGTCCAAGTACACTCGGTAGTTTGCGTAATGTGCCTGGGGTTGAGCCTATGGAAGTAAATCGATCGGGTAAGGAAATTCTTGCTTGCATTGAAAAGGGCAAGCAAATTGTCGAGCAAGATTGTCCACAACGCGTAAAGCGGCTCATTGATTTCAAAGGTTATAAAGCCGCATGTAAAGAAATAAAGCTTATCATCACTGAGGTCGCAAAAGAAAACCAGATCCCAGCCGATGTTTTCGCCTCTAAAAAGCAAATCAATCAAGTGATTAGCTGGTCGTGGAAAAAATCTGAGGCAGAAAAAAAGCTACTTATGAAACCTGACCTAGCACTAGGCTGGCGTGCTGAGCTACTTGAAGACAGACTAAAGAACTGGTGGTAATAAAAAAGGGCTATAAAAGCCCTTTTTTATATTTATACCAAGTTCACTTAGTACCTGTTTAATTTAGCGGAGCAAATATGACGCCAACGGCGTTAAAAATTTCTCATTTAGAACAACTAAATAACAAAATTTTTGCCTGGTTATCAACTATATTTTCTCGCCTCAAAATAGAGCACTTAATTAAGCTAATTGGTATTACTTTTCATCTTCAGGTAGTGTCACATTTAATTCAAGCACAGCTAAATCGTCTTCATTTTGCTCAAACTGAACATTTACCGCATCTGAGTCTACCTTCACGTATTTTCGGATAACATCCAAAATATCCTGCTTTAGCTGCGGCAGGTAGTCAGGCGTTCCTCGTTTGGAGCGCTCATGTGCGACAATTATTTGCAGTCGCTCTTTTGCCAACGACGCACTGTTTTTCTTTTCTGAACGAAAATAATCTAGTAAAGACACATTACCCTCCAAAGATCCGTTTGAAGATACCTTTCTTCTCGACCTGTAAAAAACGAAAATCGACGATTTCACCTAACAAACGGCTGATTGCATCGCTATAAGCTTGGCCTGCGTCTGATTCTTGGTCAAGGATCACAGGTTGCCCTGAGTTTGAAGCATTCAATACAGACTTTGACTCAGGGATAACGCCAAGCAAATCAATCGCTAAGATTTCTTTTACATCATCAACTGAGAGCATTTCACCGCTATCAACACGCTCTGGATTATATCGAGTTAGCAGCAAATGTTCTTTTACTGGATCTAAACCTAGCTCAGCTCGGCGAGATTTACTTTGTAAGATACCTAAAATTCTGTCGGAATCTCGTACAGAAGATACTTCCGGGTTCGTCGTGACAACAGCTTCATCTGCAAAGTAAAGTGCCATCATTGCCCCAGCTTCAATACCTGCAGGTGAGTCACAAATAATGAAATCAAAGTCTTCTTTCATTTCATTTAAAACTCGCTCAACACCTTCACGTGTCAACGCATCTTTATCACGGGTTTGAGAGGCCGGAAGAATATATAGTTTTTCAACCCGTTTATCTTTGATGAGTGCTTGGTTGAGGTTTGCTTCACCATTAATGACATTAACAAAGTCATAGACCACACGGCGTTCACAACCCATAATTAAGTCAAGATTTCTTAGACCAATATCAAAATCGACTATGGCTGTTTTATAACCCTTTAGCGCTAAGCCTGTACCAATTGCTGCACTCGACGTTGTCTTACCAACACCGCCTTTACCCGAAGTTACGACAATAATTTTTGCCATCTGATTTATCCTTTGACCAAAGCTGTAATTTTTAATGATTCGTCTTGTTGTGTTATTTGAGCAGCTTGACCCCAGTGTTCGCCTTGTAACGAATCACTGATCCAATAACTCCCATTAATCGACACTAGCTCAGCTTCTAAGCGCTGACAAAATATACTGGTGTCTGGTTGGCCCTGTGCACCAGCGATTGCTCGACCACGCAAAGTACCGTATATATGTACGTTACCATCTGCGATAACTTCCGCTCCATGGCTTACCGCACCTAGTACGATCAAGTCACGGTCTTTTGCATAAATCTGCTGACCACTGCGTACCGTTCCGTTCACAATTTGCGCTGGCAGATACACTTGTTTTTCTACTACTTCAGCCGCTTGAGATTGTGAAGGGGTACTCGGTTGCACATCCCTTGAATAGTTTAGTACAGAAAACCCCGCCTCTTTAGCTGAGTCGTGTTGACTTTGAGTACCGTTACATACACCTACCGGATTGAGCTGTAAATCAATTAGTGTCTGCTTTAACTCTTTGAATTCTACATTTTGTTCCTGAACTTCAGCTAAATTAACCACAATTGGAGCACCCAAAAAGAACTTTGGTGCCTGCGATATTTTGCTATCTAGCTCTTGTCGTAATTTTGTTAAATCTAAAGAAAACAACTGTAGCACAGAGAGTGTAAATAGATTTCCTTTTAGTTCGAATGTTTGTTTTGACATATGCACTCAAATTTCTGTTACAACCGCCGCTAGCGCCTTATTTACTTGACTTTAGCGGGTAGTAAAACTTTCCACAACTTACTAATAGCATGGTATAGTGACCGCCAATGATTAGCAAGAATTTATAGGCTTATAATGCTCACTGCCATATACAAAAGTCCAAAAAAAGCGGATACCTACCTGTTTGTTTCTAAAAGAGATGATTTTTCCAGCGTACCTGCACCTTTAATGGAAACTTTCGGTACACCAATCTATGTCATGATTGTGGATCTTGCTAGAAGAGAAAAACTAGGAATTGCGGATCTAGACACAGTTAAGCAAAAGTTAACAGATGATGGGTTTTACTTGCAGCTTCCACCACACACTGAAAGTTTGTTAGATGAATTTAGAAAGCAAAATGGAGTAACAGACACGTGATAAAAAAAAATTTCCTTATTAGTAGCCTCAGTTTGCCTGTCTACCTCAGTCTTTGCCAATACTCAGGCTAAGTTTGATGAATATCTCAATAATTTAAAGCAAGAGGCGATTGATAAAGGCTATTCTCAACAATTAGTTGATGACGCTTTTGCTACCGCTACTTTCAAAGAGAAAGTGATAAAGGCAGACAAAACACAGCCAGAAATTGTTGAAACACTCGAGACATATTTACCTAAACGTGTTCCTGAATGGAAAATCCAACGAGCGCGGAAGCTATATAAAGAACACCAGAGCACGCTAGAAAAAGTTGCAAAAGAATATGGTGTACAAGCTCGTTTTATTGTCGCACTTTGGGGTCTAGAAAGTAACTTTGGTCGTATTCAAGGTGGCTACCCTGTAATTAGCGCACTTGTGACGCTTGCTTTTGACGGTCGAAGAGAAGCCTTATACAAACGTCAATTATGGGCTGCATTAGATATTTTAAGAGATGGCCATATTGATCTAAACAACTTCAAAGGTTCTTGGGCAGGTGCGATGGGTCAAACTCAATTCATGCCAACCTCTTTTACCTCTTATGCTGTAGATTACAATCAAGATGGTCGAAAAGACATCTGGACAACCCAAGAAGACGCATTTGCATCAATAGCAAATTATCTTAAAAGTGTTGGCTGGAATGACAATCTAACTTGGGGTCGCCAAGTGAAATTACCTGAAGGCTTTGACACAAGTTATATTTTAAAACGCGGTACTAAGTCACATAAAGAGTGGCTAGGAGAGTGGCGTAAATCAGAACGTTCTTTACAAGAATGGCAAGCCCTTGGACTGCGCAGAATGGATGGTAGTGATCTACCGAATGTTAATATTAGTGCTGCATTAGTAATGCCTGACGATGCAAATGGCCGTATGTATCTTGCCTATGATAACTACAAAGCATTGATGAACTGGAATCGCTCTTACTATTTTGCGACCAGTGTTGGCTTTTTGTCTGATCGGATCGGTTATCCAAAAATATAAATCGCGCGCTACTCTAGCATTATAAAAAAGGCAGCTTCCAACAAGCTGCCTTTTGGTTGGGCTAATGTATGCAAGTGTCAATAATAAGACAAAGGCTGAACCTTGCCCCAAAAGACTCGGTACGAAAATAATGTGTAGGCAATTAACGTCGGTACGACGACAACCACGCCATATAATAAGAAAGTGAGTGCGGAGGGATCTGCTAAGGCATCAAATATAGTCAGCTTTCCTGGCACCACGTATGGATAAAAGCTGTAAACCAGACCAAAGAAGCACAGTAAAAAGATAAAAGCTGAAATAAAGAATGGAAGCCAAGCTCCTGCTTCTGTCGCTTTGGGTAATTTGTGCAATACGCTTTCCAAGACCACAAAAAGTAGCAAACAGATTATAGGTGCAGGTAGCACAATGAGTGCCATCGGTAAACTAAACCAGCGCTCATATATCCATTCATTTATGAGCGGGTTGATGATAGAAACTAAGATCACCCCAACGAAAGCGACACGAGAAAAGTGCTTACACCACTTTATAGCGGCTAGCTGTAGTTGACCTTCACATTTCATAATGAGCCATGCTGAGCCAATTAATCCATATGCGCAAACCACACCAATTCCACTAAAAGCCGCGAATGCGTGGGCTAGCAACGAATCGTCAAAACCTACGACATAGAGCCCTAACATATAACCTTGTGCAAATGCTGTCAGTAACGAGCCAAACTTAAATACTTTATCCCAGCGCCTTTGTCGTTTAACTCGGGCTTTTGCTCTAAAGTCAAAAGCAACACCACGCATGATTAAACCGAACAACAAAAATACAACAGGTATATACAAGGCCTGTAAAATCATACTATGCGCTTGAGGAAACGCGATAAATGCAAGGCCTACTGCCAAGACTAACCATGTTTCATTAGCATCCCAAAATGGACCTATAGATGCGATCATGGTATCGGCTGTTTCTTTGTCATCTAGCGGGATCAACATGCCAACCCCAAGATCATAGCCATCTAAAATAGCGTAAACCACAATAGCTAGTGCCATTAACCCTGCATAGATTAGTGATAAATATTCGGGATTAAACACGTGATACCTCCGCTGCAAACTCTTTCATATCATACTCTTCAACTTCAACGGACTTATTCGCAGTGTGAAATAATGTCCTGATATAGGCATAAAGCAATATGGCATATATCGTTAGGTATCCTATGAGCGTGAACAAGACATTTTCTGAAGCGATGTTGGTCACTGCATCTTCTACCCGTAAAATGCCACTCACAATGTATGGTTGACGTCCAATTTCCGTGACGTACCATCCTGCAAGAGTCGCTACCCAGCCCGAAAAGGTCATCGCTACAAGCGCTTTTAGCTGCCACTTGGGTAGCTCGCCCTTTTTCCAAAGCGTAAATCGGGTGACAAACGCGACTAAAATCATCAGCATCCCCATTCCAACCATAATTCTAAAGCCGAAAAAGACGGGCTTAACTGGTGGGTGTTCACCTTTAAATTCGTTAAGCCCTTTAATTTCACCATTAACGTCGTGGGTAAGAATAAAGCTCGCCATATTAGGAATGCCTATTGCAAATTCATTGCGCCTTTCTTCCTCGTTAGGAATTGCAAAGAGTAAGAGCGGTGCACCTTTTTCTGTCTCCCATACGCCTTCCATTGCTGCAATCTTTTGTGGTTGATGTTTGAGCGTATTTAGACCGTGTAAATCGCCGACAAAAGCTTGTATTGGAGTGAGAAGGGCTGCGACTGTTAAAGCTACAGTCAATGCTTTTTTTGGAGCATGCTTGTCGTCATTTTTAAGTAAGCGATAAGCACTTACCCCTGCTATTAAAAATGACGCAGTTAATGCGCTTGCAAGCAACATATGAAAAAAGCGGTAACCAAAAGACGGATTAAATATAATCGCGAACCAGTCTGTAGGGTATGCTACACCGTCCCTAAGCTCAAAACCTGTAGGTGTTTGCATCCAGCTATTTAAAGACAAGATCCAAAATGCCGAGAGTGTAGTGCCTATTGCAACAATAAAAGTGGACAGTGTGTGGATTTTAGGAGGGACACGCTTCATGCCAAACAGCATTATCCCTAAAAAGGTCGCTTCCATGAAAAAGGCGGTGAGTACCTCATAACCCAAAAGTGGCCCCGCGATATTTCCAACTTTCTCCATAAACCCTGGCCAATTAGTACCAAACTGAAACGACATGGTAATACCACTAACCACCCCCAGCGCAAAGGTAAGCGCGAAGATTTTAACCCAGAAGCGATAGGCTCTTAACCAAACCGGATGCTCAGTTAAGTCATACTTGATTTTAAAGAAAGCGAGGAACCATGCTAATGCAATGGTGATCGTAGGAAAAAGTATATGGAAACTAATATTTGCCGCGAACTGTATTCGCGACAACAGTAATGTATCAAGCATGACGCACCTCGCACTTTTAAGACTTACGTAATAATTTATCCTTTAAATCTATTACCTTACTAACTGACGACCCGAGCTTCATTAGTGACTGTAATTGCTCTGGAGACAGCCTTTGTAGCTCAGCAGACCACTTAGTAACGGTTTCAAGTAGGTCGTGAATCGTTTGCATTTGTTGTTGTGCATACACTTCTTCTGGTGAGTTTGCACTATCTAGAATTTGATCTCTCAGTAGAGTAAGGGTAGGGTCTATTTCTCTTTTTCTTCTTTCTTCAAAGACTCGGTTTGCAAGATCCCAAATAGACCCATTTGGAGAGTAGTATTCTTTGCGATCACCAGGAATGTGATGAACTCTAACGAGTTGCCAAGATTGTAATTCTTTGATCCCCATACTAACGTTACCACGAGATATTTTTAACGCATCTGCAATCTCATTCGCTGTCAATGGTTGCTCATTAATAACCAACAAGCCAACCATTTGCCCAATTGTTCTATTAAAACCCCAACGGCTGCCCATTTCACCGCAGTGGAGTACAAAATTTTCTATTTTTGGTGACAAGTTCATACTTTTAAACTTTCAGTAATTATTGAAACTTTAATATATAGTTCACTTTGACTTAGATCAAGCATTAATTATGCTCAATTAGAACAGAGCAAAAGTGAACCTTCTCCTAATATCCACTTTTGTGATCTATTTAACGCAAATAAATAGCAATTTCATATTGTTGTGATTTAATGCGGCATACGATCGTAAGCGGGTGCAACACATGCTCACGTATCGGTAGTTAATCACACAGGGAACCACACATGCTCAAAACACTTTTTGTCATTTTAACTTTATTCAGTAGCGCGGTATGTGCGCAGAAGGTGCCAACTGTCTTAATTTCGATTGATGGCTTTCGATGGGATTATATCGAAAAACATGATGCCAAAAATATCGCAAAGCTCGCCAGCACCGGTGTTCGCGCTACAAAGATGTGGCCGCAATATCCAAGTAAAACGTTCCCAAATCACCTTTCTATTGTCACAGGCTTAAAGCCTCTCAACCATGGTATCGTCGATAATTACTTTTGTGATAAGCAGCGTGAAGCTTGTTATAAAATGGGGATGGGTAAAGTCGATAGCACTTGGATAGCAGGGATCCCCCTCTGGAATTTGGTTAAAATGCACGGTTACAAATCAGCAGCTTACTTTTGGCCAGAATCAGACGCTAGAGTAAATGGCATGACACCTGATTATTACTACCATTACTCAAAAAAAGCGGATTATAAAAACCGTCTCAATCAGATCCATAATTGGTTAAAACTTCCAAAAGCACAAAGACCCTTATTTGTGGCCAGCTATTTCTCTTTAGTAGACAGTAAAGGACACGAGTTTGGACCTGATCACGACGAAACTAAAAAAGCGGTGCAATATGTTGATTCGCTTATAGGCGATTTCGTCAATGAACTTGCTAAAGACGATATTAAAATCAATTTGGTGTTGGTCTCAGATCATGGGATGGCCGAAGTCTTGCCTGAAAAGTCAGTTTTCATTGATGAGTTAGAGATACCAAAAGGGTGGATGATTAAAAATAGTGGCACCCGTTTGTCCCTATACTCCTATCATGATAAGAATTTAGATATCTCAGCATTAGAGGAAAAACTAAAGGATAAAGCTAAAGGGCGCTTCGAGGTGCTCTCAAAGTCACGAAAAATACAATTGCACGGAGGCACCTCACCTCGTATTGGCGATATTATCTTGCAAGCCAAAGCACCTATTGTATTTATGCAGCAAGGGAAACATAGCTATTATGGAACCCATGGCTATGAGATTACAGACGATATGGCTGCCTTTTTTGTTGCACAAGGACCTGCTTTTAAATCTGGCGTTTCTGTTGAACAAGCAAGTAATTTAGAGGTGTATCCGACACTTGCCCACATAATGGGATTAAAGCCGCTTAATCAGCTTGATAGTAAAGGTGAGAACTTACTCAAGTTAGTCAGGCAGTAGTCGCCTACTTTGTCGCTAAAACAATTAAGGAATACGAGCTAATCCTCAGCTCGTATTCTAGCTATCACGTTAATTTTACAGCTATTGTCCAAAGGTAGATTACCGTATTAGCTGCGTTAAAAATGTTCAACCGCTTAATATAGCTAACCTTAACCACGGAGAATTAACACCGTTCTAGCTGCAAGTTTTAGCACTGGCCGCGTCAGACTTACTCCTTCAAATTGAGTAAGTATTAAGTCAAGTTGGTATTAGCTTTGCCTACAGCATCTAGGCACATTAGCGAGAGCAGGGCGCGAAGCGACTTCACCCTAAAACGCTCTGGCTGGACAAGGAAAAAATTAAGTTATGGCTTAGTACTGATGAGTTAGAAGATCTCTTATCCGTACATAAGGTGAGCTAGTATCATTTCGATTTTTTTGAGGTTGGAGGGCTTGGCTTTTTATTTGAAAATTGCATCAAACGACGCCCTAATGCGAATACCACATAAACTAAAACCAAGGAATTAAGGACAACCAATGTATCTTTATCTATCACAAACATCCAAATTGCCGCTAGTGCCAAGCAAGCAAAAGTAAAATGGCCGACTAACGGGTTCGTTTTCTTTTTTTTCATCAGGGTTTCGCTGTATTCATGTTCAGAATATTTTACACCCTATAACGACGACAATTCCAACAATCCGTTAAGAAAACTAAATATTTTTAGCTAACTGGTTATAATGCAAGCATACATCTTTTAGCAAACAGATAAGCTATTGCTCAGATCATAGTTTGATATAGATTAACTGTATCACTCATTTGAATAGCTAAAATGTCATGGACGTACATTAAAGAGAATTTTTAGTGGTACAAATAAATAAAGCAACACACTGGCTAGATCTTAAAAAGTTGATACTTATCCTCGCGTCACTTTGCATATTTACCTCACTATTAAACGCCTTGTTTTCCAGTTATCAAGTACAAAAGCAGGTGATGGTAACTGACACGTTGGAAGCGAACCGTGCATACGCTACCAAGCTGGCAGATGTGACAGACCTTTTTTTACAATCTGTTTTGATGCAATTAAAGGCCTCAAGTAATGTGATTGCCCAAAACCTGAATAATAGTGCACAGATCGATAACGAGTTAAAACAAATGCTGGTACGCACCAATAGCTTCGACTCTGTTGTCCTCGTTAGTGCTAGTGGCAAAATAATTGGCGCACAACCAAGCTCTCTGGGGATCACCGGAACGATGCTAAAGAATGAGGTAGAAACATCTCCGCTTCGTAAACAGACTCCCTATATAGTAGGCCCATTTATTTCACCCGCAGGCAACTTAATGGTTAGCCCAACTCATCCCATATTTGATAATAATGGCAACTATTTAGGCTTTATCGCCGCTGGGATTTACCTCAAAGGCGATAATATTTTAGGTAAATTACTCTCAAATCATCACCACCAAGATAAAACCTATGTTTATGTAACAGGGCCTAATGGCAAGCTTATTTATCATCACGACGATCATCGGATCGGCCAGGATGTCACTGCAAATGAGGTCGTAACTTCATTGACTCGAAAAGGTTCAGGCGCAAACCAGATTATCAATACACAGGGGGTTGAAATGTTGGCTGGATATGCTTCTGTTGAAACTAGCGGGTGGGGAGTTGTAGCTCAGCGTCCTCTCGCGGTTACGATGTCGCAGCTTTCTGACACCATGAGCCATGTACTAAAAACCACTGTTCCATTTACAGTATTTTTGCTTATCTGCGTATTGGGGTTTGGAGGACTAATAGCCAAACCATTATGGCGATTGGCTAAATTATCAGAGCAGGTACAAGATGGGCGTAACATCGACTTCCCGCACGTAGCCACTTGGTATTATGAAGCTACATGGTTATATCAGGCTATGCACGGCAGTGTTAAACATCTAGGAGCGCAAGTACAGCGTTTTGATGATGAACGAAAGCAAGACCAATTAACCCTCTTATTTAACCGCCGCGGGATGGAAAAATGGCTCGAAACAGCATACGAACAGGCGACCCCATTTAGTATTATTGCCCTAGATATTGACCACTTTAAACGCGTGAATGACACCTTTGGCCATCATATTGGCGACACCGTCATTCAAAAACTCGCAGAATTGATGCGTCGCAATGCCAGAGAGCAAGACCATTTATGTCGAAGTGGTGGGGAAGAATTTCTCATGTTTCTGCCTCATGTTGAGATCAGTCAAGCAACCAAAATTGCCGAACGGTTACGTCACTGTACTGAAACCACCGTATTTGCTGATGCCGGACATATTACTATCTCTTTAGGCGTATCACATTGGCCGACATGCTCTGAGGATTTACATCATGCGTTAAAACTTGCTGACAGAAGTTTATATCAAGCCAAAGCTAACGGTAGAAATAGAGTTGAGCAGGCTGTTTTAGCTAATCACAATGCCGCCTAATTTAAAATCTACTATTAAAAAGTGAAATATGCTCCGAATATCGGTAAGATGCTGAGCAATTTTATCGTTACCTTTTTGGAGCTGTACTTTCCATGGCAAAAACATTGAAAGTTCCTCATACCTTAGTGTTACTTTTGGGTATGATGCTTATTGCACTAATATCTACTTGGGTTATCCCTCAAGGCTTTTTTGATACTGCGACTACAGAGTCAGGTCGACAAGTTGTATTACCTGGTACTTACCATATTGCACAAGAATCTGTACAACTCACCCCTTGGGACTTGTTAAAAGCAATTCCCCGTGCTTTTGCAGCAGCGCAAGATGTAATCTTCTTTGTAATGATTGTGGGTGGTGTACTTGCCATAGCTCGTGCAACTGGCACAGTAGACGCATTAATTGGAAGGTTATTGGAAAAACATGGAGATAAGCCGCAAAAGCTTATTTTTATGGTTGTGTTTTGCTTTGCTATTGCTTCGAGTGCGATTGGTACCGCTGGCGAGTATATCCCATTTGTACTTATTCTCGTTGCGCTTTGTAAAGCAATGAAACTTGACGCAATGACGGCTGTGGGCATGATAATTGCCGGTTATGGTATAGGTTATGGCGTCTCAGCGTTTAATCCGTTTACCGTGTTAATTGCACAACAAATTGCCGAGGTTCCTGTTTATTCAGGTATTTGGCTGCGCTTCGCTATTTTTGTTCCTTTTGTATTGATCGGCTTTCACCATGTCTGGAGCTACACTAAAAAAGTTCAATTAGATCCAAACGCTTCGATGATGAAAGATGTTCCGTGTCCGTTAGCTGGACAAACACAACCTAGTTACCCACAGCTTAACGGCAGACACCAAGCCGTGCTTGCTACATTTATCATTACTCTTGTATGCGCGGTTTGGGGCATAGCAACGCAAGGCTGGTATCTTTATGAGCTAGGCGGATTGTTTATTGCTTGGGGTATCATTATTTCTATTTTAGGTAAACTTTCAGCTGATGAAGCTGCAAACCGCTTTATCGAAGGCGTTTCTGATCTTGTCACAACCGCTGTATTAATTGGTGTTGCCCGTGGTATTGCTTTAATTCTGGAAGACGGCCAAATCCTTCATACTATAGTGAATGGGTTATCGACACCTCTGTCTTACGTTGCAGCTGAAATTTCTGCTGTCGGGATGCTACTTATCCAAACATTGTTAAACATGTTTATTCCTTCTGGATCAGGACAAGCCTACGTGACTATGCCATTGATGGTACCTGTTGGTGACTTAGTTGGTGTGCCTAGACAAGTTGCCGTATTAGCCTATCAATTTGGTGATGGCTTCTCTAACATGATAGTGCCAACTAATGCCGTACTTATGGGTATTTTAGGAATGGCTGGCGTCCCGTATACACACTGGTTTAGATTTTGTTTACCATTGATGGCTAAGTTAATGTTTGCTGCGGCTACTGTTTTAGTGCTTGCAGTCATGTTTGGCTATGGACTTGATGTACAGCCACAGTTAGTTAGCTAATTCCAAAAGTAAATCAGGTAATGCAAGCTGCATTACCTGATCCTACAGTCAGCTTGCTCATCGCAAGTGATATTTTTCCAAACACCTTCTTCAAATAACATTTTCAGCGATTTCTTCATATCAACTGGCTTAATGAAGAGAGCTATTTTCGGCATGAAAATCTTGGCGATAACTCCGCTACCGTACCCTGCTATCGCCAAAGTACCTAGCTCAGTAGGCAAGGCAAAAATTTTGCTACTTAGTTGCTCTGAATAAGAAGTTTTTGACGCAGTTAGCTTCAAATTGAGCAACTATTAGGTATTACACGGCTGGCGCTCAAAGGCCTAACCCCTTGCAAGCAAAGCACACTAATATACAGCTCGCGCCTGATATACTAAAAACGAGCACAAGCATTAAGACTAGATGATAGAAGTATAGCGTCATTAAAAACCTAAAATTTTAAGGCAAACATAAGCCACTTAAAGCAAATTTATTGATCTGCATTTATATTGTCTGTAGTTTTATAAGCTACTATTACCTACTAAACAAAAAAAGTTGCCGCTATCTTTAGCCAAACAGAATGTTATGAATTTAACCTTTAGCCAATTTTACAATTTGACTTCTACTTCCCAACGGTATCAATTTGCATTGAACCAACTGCATCAACTGTTTGATGCGGATCATTGTTTTGTAGGCAAATTTATTGATGACGATACCCGTGTAAAAACACTAATGTATCTACAAAAAGGTGAAGAAGTTGACAATATTATCTACGACCTTGAGGGTACACCGTGCTCGGATGCTAAAGCCAGTAGTGATGTCTGCAACGTAACATGTGGCCTACAACAGCTATATGAACAAGATGATATTCTCCGTGTACTTTGTATTGAAGGGTATCTTGGCGTTACCTTGCGAGCACTAGATCATAAACCTATTGGTATTTTGGTCTGTATGTTTAATAAAGAAAAGGTAATAACAACGGAGCAGAAAGAGTGGTTTCAAGAACTTGGCCACCTAATAGCGACTGAGCTAAGCCATAACATCGAATTGACCAAACAAGGGCTGCTCCTTAAACAACTAGCTAAGGGCGAACAAATTGCAAACTTATCGACTTGGACATGGCAACTTAAACAGAATAAACATTACTTTTCCACGCACCTAAATTACCTATTAAAATCTCATACAACAGCTCCTACATTGTCGTTGCTATTAGAGAAATTAACACCTGAGGATAGTGAGCGGGTCAAAAGCGCATTAAACAAGGTAAAGTCTGGTGAAATAAGGTATGTGGATTTACAAGTCTCATTAATAACGCGTGATGACCATAGTGGTTTACTGCGAATTATTGGTCAGGTTGAAAATGACCCGCATCATGGTGACGAATTGGCGTTTACCGCGACAATCCAAGATATTAGTTATATATCTTCGCTCAATAAGCAACTTGAATTAACCAACGTTGTATTTGAACATGCAACAGAAGCCATTATGATCACCAATAGCAAAAATAAGATCATTATGGTAAACCGCGCATTCGAAAGACTAACTGGTTACACCGGCTATGAATTAATAGGTCAAGATCCAGCAGTATTGTCATCTGGAAAGCAGGATAAAGCTTTTTATGAGTCAATGTGGTCATCGCTTTATACACATGGCCACTGGAAAGGTGAAATTCAAAACCGCCGCAAAAATGGCCAAATTTATCCAGAAGAGCTGACACTGAGTGTAGTAAAAGATGAACGCGGTGAAATAGCCAACTATGTCGGAATATTCCGAGATATTACCGAATGGAAGCGGAACGAGTCACAACTTACTTTTTATGCTAATCATGAACCACTTACGGCCTTACTAAATCGTCGTAGCTTTATGCAGCGTTTAGAGGAGAAAATTTCTGGTTCTAGAAGCAATAACACAAGTTGCTCATTATTATTTATTGGACTCGATAGATTTAAAGAAGTCAACGACGTGTTTGGTCCCGAAATTGGAGATAAGGTTCTTATATCAGTCGCAAAGAGACTCAAAAATGCCGTGCGGCAAAATGATATTATCGCCAGATATGGCGGCGATGAGTTTGCATTATTACTTAGCCATAGTGATGTAGAGAGTGCATTAAAAATTGCTGAAAAGTTATCACAAAAATTATCTCAACCATATGTATTTAGTGAAATAACAATAGAATTGACTTGCTCAACAGGCGTAGCGCAACTTGAGGCTGGCTCTCGGATCACCGCAGCTAACTTGTTAAGAAATGCAGCACATGCACTCAACAGTGTGAAAAAAACAGAGCGAGGTCAAGTTGCACTCCATAATGCCACCATACAAAATGCTTATCTGAACAAAATAAAACTCAAAGATAGATTGAAACAAGCATTGAAAGAGAAAACGCTTACTGTCTACTATCAACCTATCGTGAACGCCGATACTCATCATATTACCAAGTTTGAAGCGCTTGTTCGCTGGTTTGATGATGAGTATGGAATGGTATCGCCAGGCACGTTTATCCCCATCGCGGAAGAGTTTGGACTGATACACTTAGTTGGTCAATTTGTGCTCGAAAAAAGCTGCCAAGATTTAGCGCAGATCCATAAAGCAGGCTTTTCGGATGTGGGAATTTCAATCAACCGCTCGGTAAGTGAATTTAAAGCCAGTATTAATCAAGTAAAGTTAATCACCAGTGCCATTGAAAATGCTCAAATCCCTTATGATTCAATCACGATTGAAGTGACAGAATCTCTGGCAACAAACCGCTATACTTGGAGAACATTAAATGAGTTGAGAAAGCATGGAGTAAAAGTATCACTTGATGACTTTTGCACCGGTTACTCTTCTTTAAGTAACTTGATTGAAAACCAAGTGGATTATCTAAAAATTGATAAGAGCTTTGTCGACAGCTTGATGTCTGATTTAAACAAGCAAGTTATGATAGATTGCCTGATCAAACTTAGTGACAAGTTAGGTATTGACGTCATAGCTGAAGGTGTGGAGCACCTAAGCCAACTGGAGAAATTACGAGAGCTAGGCTGTCACCACATACAAGGGTTTTTCTACAGTCCGGCAAAGCCAATCGAAGCATGTTTAACACTCTTACAAACCAATGCTTTTGTTGAGTTTGCTGGTGCAGAGCGTGAAACTGCAGCTGAACGATAAATGAAGTGATGTCAGCTGCTCAGAGTTAAACAACTTCATTAGGGTAATACGCTGCTTTTAAATAAAGAAATACCGTGTATCCGCCCAATAATCAATAACGAGTCCACACTGATACAATAACGATAACATGACACCACACGGTGAGGATAGAGGATTTAACTCATCGGTAAATCCTCTGGTTAATTGCAATTGTTCTAAAGTAGCGGTTTAATAAGCGCCGTAATTGCTTTGATATGATCATCACGGTCATTAAGCGCTGGAATGTAGCGGTATTTGTCACCACCTGATGACTCAAAAACCTCTCTGTTTTCAACTTCAAGCTCTTCCAGTGTTTCTAAACAATCAGCACTAAAAGCGGGACTCAATATTGCCACATCTTTTACTCCTTGACTTGGAAGGCTTTCTAACGTTTTGTCAGTATATGGCTGCAACCATTCTGCCTTACCAAAGCGACTCTGGAACGTAGTTATCACTTTATCTTTGTCTAACGCCAGCTTTTCAACCACAAGGCGGGTCGTTTGTTGGCAAAAACAGTGATACGGATCGCCCCTATCTAAGAATAGCTTCGGAGTACCGTGATATGAAAATACCAATTTTTCTGGCTCTCCATGCACTTCTAAATCTTCTTTAATAGAGTTCGCCAGTGATTCTATGTACAGAGGGTGTTTGTGATACCCATTTATGAAGTGTAGCTCGGGAACCCAACGCCATCCTCGCAAGACTTTAGACACCTGATCAAAGGTTGAACCCGTTGTGGCACTGGAATATTGTGGATATAGCGGTACGATAATAATTCGAGTCACACCTTTATTTCGCAGCTTTTCCAAGCCGGATTCTATGGAAGGGTTTCCATAACGCATCGCCAGTTCGACTTCTATATCGTTAAAGCCTTCATCACGAAGTTGCTTCTCGATCTTAGCAGTTTGGGCTTTACTAATGGTGATGAGCGGTGAGCCTTCGTCGGTCCAAATAGACTGGTAGGCGTGGGCTGATTTCTTTGGACGAACCCGAAGGATGATTCCGTGCAAAATCATCAGCCAAATCAACCTTGGAATTTCAACGATGCGTGGATCAGAGAGAAACTCAGCTAGATAGACCCTAAGGGCTTTTGCAGTAGGTGCATCAGGGCTACCTAAGTTGGTTATCAAAATCCCTGTTTTGGAGTTAAATCTACCTTCATGTGGGTTATCAGTAATTGCTGAAAAGCGAGACACCAAACGCTCCTTAGGTTATTATTCAAGTGCTATTATTTTACAAGAAAGCTTGTACGTGAGTAAGCCCAATTTAGATCTAAACTCGATCAAATCAATTTGCGCCGCGAAATCTCTCACACTATAGTTGTAATTATCGTTAATTAATCCCTTCTCTATTGCTATTCAGTGTGTGAGGGCGTATTTTCCTGCATTCACAAAAGGAAAATAAAATATCTGTAGTTTTGGAATATTTAAATGAGAACCAACCACCCAATAACTCAAAGAGAAAAAACGTTTTCTCGTGACGTAAAACTGATTTCAGTCACTGACCTAAAAGGCAATATTATTGACTGTAATCAAGCATTTATCGACATTAGCGGCTTTTCGCGTGACGAGTTAATTGGTCAGCCTCACAACCTTGTTCGCCATCCAGATATGCCGCCTATTGCTTTTGCTACAATGTGGAAGCAGCTTAAAACTGGTAAGCCGTGGATGGGGATCGTAAAAAACAGATGTAAAAATGGCGATCATTATTGGGTAGACGCGTACGTGACTCCAATCACTGAAAATGGCCAAATTGTTGGTTATGAGTCAGTGAGGAGCTGCCCTGATAGGTCAACTGTTGAACGTGCAAGCCAGCTATATAGCAGCGTAAACAGTAACAAAAGCGGTGGCATAGGCCTGCCGAAACTACGGATCATCTGGCCTGTTTTCAACATTATCTCATCATTATTGCTGTGGTATTTTGTTTCCGAGTCCGCCGGATTCTTCTGGCTAATGGCAAATATGCTCGGATACTCGGCTTATGCAACTTGGCGCGATAAAGAGCAACTAAAGCGCTTAGAATCTGAGCTTGCTCATAGCTTTTGCGACGAAATTTCACAACAAGTTTATTCCACTTGGGATGGCACGATGGCGTCTATCCAAGTACGCTTAAAAAGCGAACGCGCCCATCTTGACACTATCCTTACCAGAGTAGAGCATGCCGCGCAAAACGTTTCAAAAGGTGCACATACTGCCAGTAACGAAGCACAAGCAACCTACGCAGACCTACAAAAGCAACAATCTGAAACCGAGCTTGTAGCAACAGCAATGAATGAAATGACTACAACTATTAATGATGTCTCAAATAGCGTTCAGCTGAGCGCCAAAGATGCACAAAATTCATTGGAGTTGACGTCTCAGACAGAGCAAATCGCCAACAAAACCAAAGTCGCATTTAGCGACCTGAGTAACACAATCTCGGATATTCGCAGCTCCGTTGAAGGCGTTTCTAAACAAACTGATAAAATAGCGGCAGCCGCACAAATTATCGAACAAATTGCAGAGCAGACGAATTTGTTGGCACTAAATGCCGCCATCGAAGCTGCAAGAGCAGGAGAGCAAGGTAGGGGCTTTGCCGTAGTCGCAGACGAGGTAAGGCATCTAGCACAGCGTACTCAAGAGTCAACAAAAGAGATCCACGCTATCATCGAAGAGCTAACTAGCAGCACACAAGCATCTGTTAATATCGCTCAACAAGGTCAGGAAGAATCTCTTCACGGTATTGATCAGCTGAACCAAAGTACTGACATGCTTCAGCAAATTACTCAAGCTGTAATACAGATAAGTGATATGTCCATGCAAATTGCAACATCAGTTGAACAGCAAGCAACCGTATCAGACGATATTAACCAACAGGTAGTCAATATTGCTCAACTTGCAAATAATAGTCTAGATAGTGCAGATAAAGTGCATCAAGAAAGTAAAGATTTAGAGTCAATTGCAAAAGAGATGCACGAATTAATTGTACGATTCAAGCGTAATTAGCCGTGATAATATGAACATCCATATGCCACACATTAAGTAATGTGTGGCATTTTGTTACGCTAATTTAACCTATGAGTAAGTATTCCTCTTCGTTTTTCCCGTAGCCATACCTGTTGTAACACTCGTAGAAACAGTAGGTTAGACACCATTTTTAATTTTTTGTAGCAGCAGTTCTAAATTGTATTGATTAGGCTATATTTTTCGTTTTAGCCCAGATTTTGCTCGCTCTTTAATATTAGTTTGAATATAAATTTGGTCTGTAGTTGCAATTTTTGCATGCCCAAGATCTTCTGATAGGTGCTTAAGCGGGCGATGCTGTGCGTCGTGAGTCGCACCAGTGTGCCTCAACCAATGTGATGTTGCGGCTTGTAATTGCTCTGATTCTTCTGTGAATCCATCCTCTTTTAACTTATCTACAGCCAAATCAAAGCTCTGCTGAACTATACGGCGTAATTGGCGAACATTCATACCACCTTGTCCGCGTAACTTATGGATAATCGGATATGGCTCATCAACACGTGGGAGGGCACTTAAACCTCGATAGTGGCGATAGCGTTTTAAGTAACCAATAAAATCTTCACTTAATGTCACGTCTCGCAACTTATTACCTTTACCCATGATCCTGAGATACCAAAAGTCATCTTGATCTTGCCAAAAGTGGCTCATAACAGGAGACCAATGAGGGCGATCTGACAGTTCAGAAATACGTAAATATAAACCTTTTAAACACGCAAGAACGAAAAGGTTTCGCTCTAAATCCGGTTGTTGCTCACATAAGTCACGGGTGACTCCGAATACGTATTCCCACTGCAGATCACTCAATGTGTCGGGAAGGTTTATTTGTGACTGTACAACCAAGTAGGGACTATTTTTCTTTACCACAGGAACAAAATTGGTGAATGATTTTTCCTCCAAAATTGCAAACTTATAAAACACGTTAAGTGCCGTAAACATTGCGGCCAATGTCTGTTGGCTCGCACCATTTTCTTTTAGGACAAAAGGGCGCCAATTCTCATTAACTCTACGGTTCCCTTGGTCTTGTTTGTAGCGCCATTGAACAGAAGTTTGCGTCCATGCTTGGTCCGGCTCAACAACAAAATCAACATATGCTTCAACATCTTCACGTTTTAAATCAAATACAGACTTTTGTGCTATCAGCCATGACCACAAATAAAAACGCTCAAGCTCATTACGGAACCGATTAAAAGTAGCCTCTGATTTACGACCGTAAACATATAAAAACTGAAATAGAAACTGCAGTTCCGCTTCAACAGGCAAAGATTTATTATGCACGACTAAGAATTTAGCCAACTCTGGATATTCATGTGCTAACGTATTATCTTCTAGATGCGCGATTTGATACCTAAGTTGCTTAAAAGTATCGACTAAAGGCAGAACCATAAAAAGTCCGATATTGGTTAGTATTGGACATATTATAGTAACGATAACGCGCACAATGCAACCCAAACAAAACAACCCATAATTTACGTTATGTTAAATAGATAAATATGAGACATTTTGACTTCTACTGTTCGCAACGTGCGCTGTATTCTTATTATCTTGGTAGATAACTTGAGTTCACCCACCTCGTTTACCAATGTACGAACACCCATTCTTAGTTACAACTTCATCAAAACATTTTCTAACAGGTATAATCTTCTCGCCTTGGTCAATAGGGGTTACCACTGAACTACATAAATCATCTAAAAGCTGTGTTTTTGTTGCACTTGCTTTTGTAAACACCCGAGTATGAATGTGCCCCACGAGATCCTTGTGTGATTTTGTAGAAATTTGGATTATTTGCTTTAGATGTAAATTGGCTTCATCAAACTTAATGGGTCGACCATACTGGGGTAAAATCTAGGCATGAACACTCTGCTTAAACTTGCTTAACAAGCTGTTGGTTTTGTTTTTTGAATCTTGGCTTGAACCTAAGAAAAAGCTGAACATTCTAGCAAGAGCTTTCGCTAAAATATTTCAAATCTTACGCGGTCAGACATCACACATGTTATGGGAAGTGGACTGTGTGGCCACAACGTTTCAATGCTACCATATATTTCAACACCTTAGAGTGAACGTTCATTTATAAAAAAGCGAGGGACTCTCCTCGCCTTTATGTTACCGCTGCTGCATTAATGGTTATTGGCAATTAGCGACATAGGTTAAATCGTTAATATGCTCCGGTGCGTCCATGACATAAGTCGCTTCGCCTGTATTCGCATCTAGCGTATAAAGTTTTGCATCCTCACCTTTGTTACGCCCAGACACATATAATGTGCCATCGCTACTCACTGCAAGACCCGAAGCCCAATTTACGCTATGCTCACCCACTAAGTCTAAC
>NZ_RCSQ01000086.1:0-1096 GCF_004103255.1 Pseudoalteromonas sp. PS5 | reverse complement strand
TTTCTCGCTTCAAAATAGACTACTTAATTAAGCAAATTGGTATAACGTAAAACTAGGGTCTGTTGACTCTTGCCATTTGATTTTTGTTCCACTGAGTGCGTTTTGGTCGCAGCGCTCAACTTGCCGCCCAGTAATCTAAGCAAAAGTTGAACATAAAGAATAAACGCCCAGTGGAGCGTTTATTCATTATGTCATGCTGAGGTGATATGGTATTCACACTCGGTCAAAACCAATCCTGTCGTGCATTGATAAAATACTTTGATAGTTTGACCCATGCTCAATTGTGGATGTAAATTTTCCATAAGAGTGAAATACAAGGTATGGGTATCGAATTGACTCAATTTCACTGCATCGAATCCAAAAAATCGATTTACCGTCCCGTAAAGTGCTTTGTAGATGCTCTCTTTAGCTGAAAAGATGACGGTTAACGGGCAATGTACGTGTTTTGCCAGTCCACGAAAGCTCTCGAACTCAGCCGGATGTAAAATTTGTCGTTGTAATTCGATTTCTTGTTTTGGCTTCATGTCTCTTTCAATATCAATACCTAAACCAATGGTATGCGTATTGTTAGTGGCAATAGCAGCAGCAATTCCACGGGTATGGGTGATACTCGCGACTACATTGTTAGGCCAAATTGGGGCGCGGTCAGAGCCGTTCAGTACGGTAAAGTTATCATGACCTAATGCTGTTAAACTCGCTTTCGCGCAGATCCTTCCTGCTAAAAATTCAGCTTTTCTCTTTGCAACTGCTTTCTCTAAAGTATCAGGAAGGAAGATGTTATGTTGCTCAAAAGACTGCTCAGAATAACTATCTGGGTCAAACTGAATACAATGAAAGTGATGTTGCAAAAACGGGGTAAATAGATGGCTGTGATTGCTTTGCAAAGCTAGCTCCTGTTATTCCTGTCCATAATGCCAGTTTGCGAGCTATCTACTTAGCCTAAAGTTGAGAAGAGCTGGCTGATTGCCCTGTAACGTTCACTGTAAATACTGGCGAGCATGTTTAGTGAGATTAATACAGCAGGCGATAAAACCGGCAACCAAAGAGGTGTTCGTTATCGAAACTTAGCGTGATATCAATTTTCTTAATTAAGTGG
>NZ_RCSQ01000085.1:0-40837 GCF_004103255.1 Pseudoalteromonas sp. PS5 | reverse complement strand
AGCACTTTGTTACTTTCATTCTAAGTTTACCTCGCGATAAAAAGCCGATGCAAAACGGCGATACAGATATGATAAGGCTGCAAGGCTAATCAGCATTTAGTAGCATGCAACCTAGGGGCGGAAGCGTGCCTAATCTTAAATGCAACAGCACTTTGTTACTGGCATTGTAGGAGCGAGTTTACCTCGCGATCTTTTACAGCATCACAGCCCTTAACGGTTATTGTGATATTTGAAGTAATCAAAAAACAAAGCCAAATATAAACAAGTCACAGGTATAACGCTTATCGTCATTAAATAATGAGAAAACACATAATAGAGTGAGATATTACGTAAAACCCAGTACTCGCTTGCGATTAACTAACGTGCATGCTTTAATTAGCCGACTACACTTTTATTGCCTTAATACTATTTAATAAAGGGCAATAAAAGCAATTAAAAGAAAAGATTATAAAACTTTTGGGAAGATACAATGGCGCTACGCTGTAAAACGATTATTGCTTCGGCAGTACTGTTGACGATGAGTGGTTGTACACTCATCCCTGGTGGTCACTTTGAAGGAATAGGCTCAGGAGAGCAAACTGCAAATCTTGAACGCGATCTAGAAAAAGTAAACATTCACATTATTGACTCACAGTTGGTACAAGAACATAAAATCAAACGTGCCAAAGAGATAGACCGCTCATCACTGGCAGGTATTGATGTTTCAAATTACGAATACCGCCTCGGAGTCGGTGATGTAATTACCATTGGTGTATGGGATCATCCAGAGCTGACAATTCCGGCAGCAGTTCAAAGAACTGCAGAATTTGATGGCTTCCGAGTTCAAGCAGACGGTACTATCAACTTTGCATACGCACCTAAAGTTCCTGCGGCAGGAAGAACAGTGAGTGAGCTAAGAGCTGATATTGCAAAGCGATTAAGCCGAGTTATTGAAGAGCCACAAATCGACGTTAAAGTTGTAGGCTTCAAAAGCCAAAAAGCGTATGTCACTGGTGAAGTAACTAAACCTGGCGTATATCCGATTACAGAAACTCCTGTCACTTTAATCGATGCTATTAACCAAGCTGGCGGCTTAACAAAAGATGCTGACTGGGAAACGGTTACCTTTACTCGCGGTGATAAAACAGAAACGATTCAATTAGACGACTTTTACGCGCAGGGTGATATTTCGCAAAACCGTCTATTACAGCACGGCGATATTGTACACATTAGCCGCAATGACAAGCGTAATGTATATGTGCTGGGGGATGTGATAAAAGCGGGCAAAGTTGATGTGAACCGCTTTGGTCTTAGCCTTGCAGAAGCACTGACTGATGCCGGAGGTTTTAACGAACGTACAGCAGATGCAAATGGTATTTTTGTATTACGTAAGCGCGATTTCCAAAAAGATGGTGTGCTTGCGGATGTATACCAGCTGCATGCAAAAAATGTAGCATCATTGGTACTTGCCGAGCAATTTGAACTACAACCACAAGATATCGTTTACGTAACCAGTGCGCCTCTTGCTCGCTGGAACAAAGTTATCAGCCTATTATTGCCGTCACTGTCAACAGTGGACGCAATTCAAGATATTGACAACCAATAGTGTGAAAGCTCATGTTTGATAGTGTGTTAATGGTTTGTGCGGGTAATATTTGCCGCAGCCCAACCGCTGAATATGTATTAAAAAGCAAATTAGCGGGTAAAAATATTCAAGTGTCATCAGCGGGTTTAACCGCGCTGGAAGGTAAATCAGCTGACGCTATGGCACAAGAATTGACTAAAGCACAAGGGATCGACATGAGCCCGCACCAAGGGCGCCAGTTAAATAGCGCTCTAGTTGCTCAAAATAGTCTACTCTTAGTGATGGAGCATAGGCATCTTGATGACCTATGTAGCCGTTACCCTCAAGCTCGTGGCAAAACGTTTTTACTCGGAAAGTGGATAGGGGACAAAGAAATTCCCGATCCCTACCGCCAGTCTAAAGAAGCATTTGAACACGTATATCAGCTTATCGACAGCGCCTGTGGTGCTTGGCAACAGTATTTATAAGGAATTAAGAGTATATGAATGCTCAGCCAAATCTAATTTCTGCGCAAAAATCGAAACAAGAAGAACCTCAAGAAATTGACTTAATGGCACTTTTTGGTGCGCTTCTTGATGCTAAATGGTTTATTGCAGGCGTGACTGCACTGTTTATGCTACTCGGTGTGGCATATGCCATATTCAGCACACCTATCTACCAAGCAACGGCAATGGTACAAGTAGAAGAAAAGGGGGGCTCAGTACCTGGCTTTGACGACATGTCTGGTATGTTTGAGAGCACCTCTGCTGCGGTGACTGAAATCGAACTACTTAAATCAAGAAGTGTGATTGGCGAAGCCGTTGATACTTTAAACTTAGATATTGTGGTAGAGCCGAAGTTGTTTCCAGTTTTTGGTGGCCGTAGCTATCGCCAGTTTGTAGCGCAAAGCGAGGGCGAAGTTGCTGAAGCCAGTTTTGGGGCAGGCTCCTATGCCTGGGGTGGTGAAAAGGTAGAAATTCACCGCTTTAGAGTACCTAAAAGAGCTGAAGGGAGCAGCTTTACTTTGTTAGCGCAAGCCGACGACAGTTTTGCTCTACTAAATACCAATGATGAAATTATTTTATCTGGTAAAGTGGGTGAAGAAGTTAAAGTTGGGCAATTTGAGCTTACAATTAAAACGCTTATCGCGCGGCCAGATACTGAGTTTTCAATCGTAAAGCGTAACCGTTTACAAACAATACTTGATTTACAAAGTGCAATCTCAGCCTCTGAAAAAGGCAAAGACTCCGGTATTATTAATCTTGCACTGCAAGATAAAACGCCTGCTTATGCTGAAAAAGTATTAGACAAAGTAGCGAGCATTTATGTGCGCCGTAATGTTGAGCGTAACAGCGCAGAAGCACAGCAGTCACTTGAATTTTTAGAGGTACAGCTACCAGAAGTTAAGCGCAGTCTAGAGCGTGCTGAAAAGGCATTTAACGACTATCAAATCCGCCAAGAATCTATTGATATTAGTTTAGAGACTCAAGGTGTATTAGAGCAAATCGTCACGCTTGAAACTAAACTACAAGAACTTGAATTAAAGCGCTTAGAGCTTGGCCGCAAATTTAAGCGTGAGCACCCCTCTTATCGCGGTGTTGTAGAGCAAATAGATACTGTAAAGCGCCAGCGCAATGAGCTTACTGGTGAGGTACAAGGGTTACCTGAAACGCAAAGAGAACTATTGCGTTTAAAACGTGATGTTGAAGTAAATAATGAAATTTACACCTTACTTCTTGCTAAAACTCAAGAGTTAGACATAGTACGTGCAGGTACAGTTGGTAACGTACGCATAGTTGACTACGCCGAGGTAAATACTACTCAGCCTGTAAAACCAAAAAAGGCGCTCATCGTAATCATGGCGACTATGTTAGGTGGTATGCTAGCAATTGCAATTGTACTTATTCAAAAAGCGCTACATAAAGGAATAGAAGACCCTGGCGAAATCGAAGCCTTAGGTATGCCTGTTTACGCAAGCGTTCCATTTTCTGACTACCAAGTAAAGTTGACTGGCTTTGCTAAGGCTCGTAAAGGTAAAACCGCAAAAGCAAAATCTATTTTAGCGATTGATAACCCTGCAGACCTCTCTGTTGAAGCACTACGAAGCCTACGTACTAGCTTACACTTTGCTATGCTAGAGGCCAAAAATAATGTAATAGCCATCTCTGGTCCAAGCCCGGGGGTTGGTAAATCATTTATCACTGTAAACCTAGCAACAGTGTTAGCGCAAAGCGGTAAACGTGTATTGGTGGTTGATGCCGATATGCGTAAGGGCTACCTACAAACACAGTTTGGCATGAAGTGGGATGACGGATTAAGTGATTACTTATCTGGTCGACTAAACTTAGCCCAAGTGATCAAGCCGACTCAGGTTGAAGGTTTGCATGTAATGACTCGTGGTCAAATCCCTCCTAACCCATCAGAGCTTTTAATGCATCAAAACTTCAGCAAATTAATAAGTGAAGTGAGCAAAATGTATGATTTAGTTATTGTTGACACACCACCGATTTTAGCAGTAACCGATCCTGCAATCGTTGGTGCTCACGCTGGTACTACTTTATTGGTGACACGTTTTGGTCAAAACCATCTAAAAGAGCTAGAAATTACGAGAAATCGTTTTGAGCAAAATGGTATTGATGTAAAAGGGGTGGTATTTAACGGTGTAGTACGAAAATCAACTAACGCTTATGGTTACTACGGCTATTACAATTATGAGTATAAGTCAGATAAAGTATAAAATTACCGCGGCTTTTTGCCGCGCTATAAGGTTTGTCCACGAAAGCAGAGAATTACCCAATAGCTTATACTCTTTCCCTAATTAAAAAATATTTGTAGCAACACTTTGTCATGATTGCTTTTTCTAGTGATTGAATGTTGTTAAATCAATCGAATGAGAATATTAACTGTTAGATGTGATGAAAGTAGATGGCTTAAATACGTCAAAGTTACCATCGTTTGATAAAACTCTAAACTCACTTCAAAAAAATGTACTTCTATTCTTCATTAAGAGCTTAGGTTAATAAAAAAGACCCAAAAATTCAGGTGAATTTAATCGACACTAAAGGTATTTATCAATGAGCAATATATTAAACTTAATAGGTAGAAATAAGCTCTTGTTTGATCAAGATATAAAACGAGTAGAGGATAGGTTATCGGAAAGTGTATCGCAGTCCAGATTTTTGGTGATAGGCGGCGCGGGCTCTATAGGTCAAGCGGTTACAAAAGAGATCTTTAAGCGCAACCCGAGAAAGTTACATGTTGTTGATATCAGCGAAAACAACATGGTTGAGCTTGTACGAGATATTCGTAGTACTTACGGTTATATTGACGGTGATTTTCAGACCTTTGCCTTAGATATTGGCTCAATTGAATATGATGCTTTTATCAAAGCTGATGGTGAGTATGATTATGTACTTAACTTATCTGCATTGAAGCACGTACGAAGCGAGAAAGATCCGTTTACTCTTATGCGCATGGTTGATGTTAATATTTTTAATACAGATAAAACAATTCAGCAATCTATTGACAAAGGTGTAAAAAAGTACTTTTGTGTCTCTACCGATAAAGCAGCAAATCCAGTCAATATGATGGGGGCTTCAAAGCGTATCATGGAAATGTTTTTAATGCGCCGCAGTGAGCAAATAGCAATTTCGACTGCTCGCTTCGCAAATGTGGCATTTTCAGATGGTTCTTTATTGCATGGATTTAATCAGAGAATTGAGAAGCAACAGCCAATAGTAGCTCCTAATGATATAAAACGTTATTTTGTAACTCCACAGGAGTCAGGCGAACTTTGCCTAATGTCATGTATTTTTGGAGAAAATCGAGATATATTTTTCCCAAAGCTTAGTGAATCATTACATTTAACTACTTTTGCTGATATCGCAAAGAGATATTTAGCTGATAAGGGTTATGAGCCTTATCTGTGTGTTGATGAAGACGAAGCGAGGGAGTTCGCTAAAGACTTACCAATACACGGAAAGTGGCCTTGTTTATTCACAGGTAGTGATACAACTGGTGAGAAAGATTTTGAAGAATTTTTTACCGTCAATGAGATGCTTGATATGGAAAAGTTTGAAAGTTTTGGAGTTATAAAAAGTGATGCAAGTTATAACTTAGATAAAATCGATTTATTCATCAATGCGATTGAAAAATTGAAAGAAAGTAAAGTTTGGACCAAGAAGGATATAGTAGAGCTGTTCTTTCAAATGATACCTGATTTTGGTCATAAAGAGACTGGTAAGTATTTAGATAGTAAAATGTAATCGGGTTTTCAACTATGACAAACCAACTTGTTTCTTTTATCAAAGACCTTTATCAAACCAATGAATTCATTCCGCTTCATGCACCATGTTTTGAGGGTAATGAGCAATCCTACGTATTACAAACAATTCAAAGTACATTTGTTTCTAGTGTAGGTAAATTTGTGGAGGATTTTGAAAGGCGAGTAGAAACTTATACTAATAGTGCTAGAGCCGTTGCAACTGTGAATGGTACTGCAGCCTTGCATACTGCGTTATATATGGCCGGTGTGCGACCTAATGATATTGTTATAACGCAAGCATTAACATTTGTTGCTACCTGCAATGCGCTATATCATATGGGAGCTGAACCTGCTTTTGTTGACGTATCACCGGTTAGTTTAGGTTTATGTCCTAAAGCTTTGAGGCGGTTTTTAGAACAGCATGCGGAGCTAACAAAGCATGGAGCTGTGCTGAAAAGTACAAAGCAACGTATCAAAGCCGTGGTTCCAATGCATACGTTTGGCCACCCTGTTGAGCTTGATGAATTAATAATTGTTTGCAATGATTGGCAGATTTCTTTAGTAGAAGATGCAGCAGAAAGTTTGGGATCTTTTTATAAAGGTCAACATACAGGTACTTTTGGTGAGTATGGTGCTATTAGCTTCAATGGAAATAAAGTAATTACCACAGGTGGAGGTGGGATCGTGCTTTGTAAATCTTTAGGGTCAGGAGCGCGCACAAAACATGTAACCACCACAGCAAAAGTTCAGCATCCTTATGAGTTCTATCATGATGAAGCTGGGTTTAATTACCGAATGCCAAATTTAAATGCTGCATTAGGGTGTGCGCAGATCGAAGCTCTGCCCAAGTTCATAAAAAATAAACGATATTTAGCACAATTATACAGAGACTTCTTCAGCGATTCAGAATTTACGTTCGTGACGGAGCCTAAATATGCGCAATCAAACTATTGGCTAAATGCGATTATATGTCCAAGCCCACAAGTTCGCGAAAAGCTCCTAAAAGATACCAATGAAAATGGCGTAATGACGAGACCAACTTGGCAGTTAATGCATCGTTTACCTATGTATAAAGATTGCTTAAAAGGAAGCCTCGTATATTCAGAGTTTATTGAAAGTCACTTAATTAATATTCCAAGTTCACCTGTTAAAAACCTTACAGGAGCGTAGTCTATGAAAATTGCTGTATTTACTGGAACTCGTGCAGAATATGGTTTGCTGTATTGGCTGCTAAAAGATATTCAAAATGACCCTGAACTTACCTTACAGCTTATGGTATCGGGGATGCACTTATCACCGGACTTTGGTGAAACCTATCAGCAGATAGAGCAAGACGGTTTTATCATTGATGAAAAAATAGAAATACTACTCTCGTCAGACAGCGCAGTAGGTACTGCTAAAAGTATTGGCCTAGGGGTTTTAGGTTTTGCGGACGCCTTAAGTCGACTTTCACCTGATGCGCTTGTTATATTGGGCGACCGATTTGAAGCTTTAGCAGCAGCACAAACCGCGATGATCTTGAGAATACCAATTTTACATCTTCATGGTGGTGAAATAACCGAAGGGGCATATGATGATGCAATACGCCATGCCATTACAAAATTAAGCTATTTGCATGGTACTTCAACAGATTTATATCGCCAACGAGTAATTCAACTAGGGGAGCAGCCTCATCGAGTTAAAACGGTAGGTGCATTAGGGCTTGATCATTTGAAACGTACTGAATTTATGAATATGGAAGAAATTGCACATTCGTTATGTTTTCCATTGAAGAAGCCTTACTTTTTAGTTACTTACCATCCGGTTACGCTAGGCCAAGAGTTGCCAGAAAAGAGCTTTTACGCATTGTTAGCTGCATTGGACAAGTTTCCAAATCATCAAGTAATTTTAACTTACCCTAATGCTGATGATGGTGGTAGGCAAATTATACCTTTACTTGAGCAATACGCGCGTTTAAACACAGAGCGAGTGTGTGCAGTTCCCTCTCTTGGACAGAAACGTTACCTCAGTACCGTAAAATATGCTTCGGCAGTAGTGGGTAACTCATCAAGTGGCATAATCGAAGCGCCCTCTTTCAATGTACCGACTGTTAATATAGGAGTGAGGCAGCAAGGTCGTTTAGCTGCTAAAAGTGTTCTTCACTGTGATGCAAACGAGCGAGCAATAGTCGAGAGTATAAAGTCTGCTTTAAACCGAGATTATTCAGCACCAAACGAAACAATAAAAAACCCTTATGGTGCAGGTAACGCTAGTGAACAAGTTATCACCATGCTAAAAAGTATGCGATTTGAAGAAAGTAAACCTTTCTATGATTTAAAGTGAGAGTTCTATGACCCTAATAATTGCAGAAGCCGGAGTGAACCATAATGGAAGTGATGAATTAGCTTATGCGCTAGTTGATGCTGCTTATCATGCCGGTGCCGACATAGTTAAGTTTCAAACTTTTAAGGCAAAGAATATAGTTACAAGAGAGGCTGAGCAGGCCGATTATCAAACAAGGAATAGTGGCCAAAAAGAGTCGCAGTATTTAATGTTAAAACGATTAGAGTTAAGTTTTGAGTCGCACTACAAATTAGTTCAATATTGTCAAGAATTAGGAATTGAGTTTTTGTCGACAGCCTTTGACTCAGAAAGCCTTAACTTTTTAGTTAATGATCTAGGTATTAAAAGGTTAAAATTACCTTCCGGAGAGATAACTAATGCGCCATTAGTACTCGAGCATGCCAGAACCGGCTGTGATTTAATAGTATCAACAGGAATGGCAACACTCGCTGAGATTGAGCAGGCCCTATCGGTGATTGCTTTTGGTTATCTAAACCCTAGTTCTAATCCAACGTTTGACCAGTTACAGGCCGCATATTTTAGCGATGAGGGAAAGCGTTTGTTAAAGCAAAAAGTGACTCTGCTACATTGTACAACTGAATATCCAGCACCATTTAACGATATCAATTTGAATGCGATGAGTACTATGTCAGATAGCTTCAAGTTAGCTGTTGGTTATTCAGATCATAGTGAGGGAATTACTGTGCCTATTGCGGCAGTTGCAAAGGGAGCCGTTTTAATTGAGAAACATTTTACAGTAGATAAAAGCCTACCGGGACCGGATCACAAAGCCTCATTAGACCCTGCTGAGCTAAAAGGAATGGTTGAAGGTATAAGAACAGTCGAAAAAGCTTTAGGTGACGGAATTAAAGGGCCGCGCCCTTCAGAAGTAAAAAACAAAACAGTGGCAAGGAAAAGCCTAGTTGCAGCTAAGGATATCGCTCTTGGAGATATTTTTAATGAGGATAATCTAACAGTTAAGCGACCGGGAAATGGAGTTAGCCCTATCAAATATTGGTCTTATTTAGGTTGCCAAAGTCAACGGGCTTATAAGATTGGTGAATTAATTAATGAGTGAGCAGCTAAGTTACCTAATGATAGGCGGGGGTGGCCATGCCGCCGCATTGGCTGAGATATTATTAAAGCAAGGAAAAAAGATTGTAGGTGTGATTGCACCAGAGATTACTGCTGGACATGCTATTTTTAATGGCTTAGAACATTTTAAAAACGATGATGATGTAAAAGCCTTTGATAGGCTAAGAGTTATGTTAGTCAATGGTATTGGTGCGATACCAAGGCAAAACTTGAGAGAAACACTTTATAACTACTATCAGCGGCAAGGTTATAAATTCGCTACTGTTATTTCTGATTCGGCAATAGTTTCTGACTTTGCTAATCTTGCTCAAGGTGTACAGATAATGAATAACTCTGTAGTGAATATAGGTGTGAGTATAGGTGAAAATAGTATTATAAACACTTCGGCAAGTGTTGATCATGATTGTGTTATTGGCGCAAATTGCCATATAGCGCCGGGCGCTACGCTAAGTGGTCAGGTGAAATTAGAAAAGTATGTTCATGTTGCTACAGGTGCTAACATTATAAATAATGTGGTGGTTGGTGTAGGGAGTATCATTGGAGTAGGTGCGAATGTAACACACTCTATTCCTTCAGGGAAAGTAGTCTATGGAGCAAAAAACTTTTGCAAAGGAGGTGATGGTGAGCATTAAAAATTGGGAGAACACAATAATTAGGCCTGATGAGTCGATCAGAACAGCACTATCCGTTATTGATAAAGAAGCTTTACGAGTGGCTATTGTTGCTGTTAATGGAGTTATCAAGGGGGTTGTAACAGATGGTGATATAAGAAGAGCAATACTAAAAGGTGTTGAACTATCATGTGCTGTTGAAGAGATTATGAATCGTAACCCAACTGTTGCCAGCGCTTCATTGTGCTCTAATGAATTACAAAAAATGATGAAAGAAAGAGAAATTTTATCATTACCTATTGTTGATGATGAACGTAGGATCGTTGGCCTCAAAACACTTCACGATACCTTTATGGTTGAAAAGCGCAATAACCCTGTCTTTATCATGGCCGGTGGTTTTGGCACACGTTTACGACCTTTAACCGATGATTGCCCTAAACCGATGCTTAAAGTGGGTGATAAGCCGATGCTAGAAACACTCATTAATAACTTTAAAAGTTATGGGTTTTACGAGTTTTTCATTTCAACACACTATTTACCTCAAGTAATTGAAAATTACTTTGGTGATGGAAGTGAATTTGGTGTCAACATCACTTATATACATGAAGAAACTCCACTTGGTACTGGAGGTGCACTATCTTTATTACCTGACAGCTTACCTAAAGAACCATTAATTATGATTAATGGCGATATTTTAACTAGTGCTGACTTTTCTAAGGTACTTGATTTTCATATTAAAGAATCAAGTGATGCAACGATGTGTGTGCGGGATTATGAGATTAAAATTCCTTTTGGGGTTATTGAAGGAGAAGGGCATGAAATTTCTGCTATGGTTGAAAAACCCACATACCGTTACTTCGTTAACGCTGGTATTTATGTAATTTCTAATCACATCATTAATTCACTTTTAAAAAATGAGCGACTAGATATGCCTGGCTTATTCAAAAAAATACAAGCAGAAGGTTTAAAAGTATTAAAGTTTCCAATTCATGAATACTGGCTAGATGTAGGACGTCATGATGATTTCAAAAAGGCACAAGTAGATATATATACATTGGGTTTAAAGTAATGATAAATAACATGCAAGTAATGGCTATAATTCCAGCTAGAGGGGGTAGCAAAAGGCTACCAAATAAAAATATATTGCCAATACATGGTGCCCCACTAATTAATTGGACTATTGAGGCTGCTAAAAAAAGCAAATATATTGATAAAGTTGTAGTTAGTACAGATAATTTAGAAATTGCAAATATAGCTAAACAAAGCTCTGCCCTGGTACCTGAGTTAAGACCGGTAGAATTATCTACAGATAAGGCAACAACAGAAGATGTTGTTTTTTACACAATTGAAAAGTACAGCGAAGGAGCGGATATCATTGTAATTCTGCAGCCTACATCTCCACTTCGCGATTATAAACATATAGATAATGCATTAGAGCTGCTTATTGAAAGAAGTGGCGCTGCAGTAGTCTCTGTTACGGAATGTGAGCACTCACCTCTTTGGGCTAATACCCTTCCTGATAATGGAAATATGGCTGGGTTTCTGAAAGTATCTAACAACATAAACTCTCAGGATTTAGATACTTACTATCGATTAAATGGTGCTATTTATATATATAAACTTAAGGAACTAGTAGATTCCGGATCTATGGCATATAACGACGCTACGTATGCCTATGAAATGTCACAAATTGACTCGGTTGATATTGATAATAAATTAGATTTTGAATGGGCTGAATTTTTACTTGCCAGAAAATCAAGAAACTAGAATTTGGGTGTGAAATTCTTTTTTATATTAATGAACACTCAATTTACTCTAGAAACTTCATTTTTCACTATAGGGTAAGTGTTTAATGAAAAGCGTTTTCATTTATTTGTTGTCTAATATAACCAATGGTTTGTTGCCTTTAGCTTTGTTACCTTTATTTACAGAGCACCTTACACCTACAGAGTATGGGTATGTTACTTTGTTTCAGATGTTTTTTATTTTCTTTCGAGCAATTTCTGGCTCTTCATATGTAACATCATCTGAACGTAACTATTTTTCAAAAGGTTTTGATAATAATAGTTATGTCAACACCTCGTTTTTTTTAATTATAATTACTTCATTGTTTTTGTTTTTACTCATATGTTTTTTTTCTAACTCTATAAGTGCTGTTTCGGATTTAAAAATAGAATATGTTTTTCTTTCTTTTGCCTCTGGTGTATTTGCAGTTGTTATTCAGTTAAGGCTGAGTCAGTGGCTTGTAAGAAAAAAAGCCATTATTTACGGTGTTTTACAAGTTATGATTGGCTTGTCAGGTAACATTCTGGCAATAATATTTGTAGTGAACTTAGGTATGGGAGTCGAAGGAAGAGTTGATTCAATATTTTATACGTATTTAATTTTCTCTTTAATTTGTATTTATTCACTATATAAAGATGGGTGTATAAATTTTAGGCGTTGGTCGACTAGAGAATGTAAAGATATTCTTTATTTTTCATTACCATTACTGCCTCACTCATTGGGGGTTTTATTATTAACTGTTTTTGATAGATTGGTACTGAAAATTAATTTAGGGGTGGAAATAGTAGGGATATATATGGTGGGATTTCAATTGATGTCAGCTGTAGGTATTCTTTCTGATGCTTTCAATAAGTTTTTTTCCCCGATTCAAATGGAGTTATTGTCAGCAGAATCAACTGAAAGTAAGAAGTTACTAGTCAAATATATATATATATGGTCATTGGCTATTTCACTGTGTGGTTTTGTTGCTAATATCGCCTTGTGTTTTTTCGTAAAGAGCTTTTTAGATATTAAGTATCATGAAGTTACAAAGGTAATCCCTTGGTTAGCTTTAGGGCAGGTTTTTAATGGTATTTATATATCTATATTAAATATAGTGTATTACTCAAAAAATACGGCTGCTCTCTCATTTTCAACAATGGTTGTTAGTGCAGTGCATATTTTGGTTTTTTACACGATGACCAAGTATTTTGGAATTGAGGGCGCGGGGATTGCATTTTCAATATCAATGGCAATTAGGCTAATGTTTACATTTATATTATCAAGCGTGGTTTTGCCACTTCCTTGGGTTTTTAGATATAAATGCTAAACATAGATTTAGTTAGTTTTTAGTATAAAGTTAAAAGCTTATAATAAGATGCCAGCCCAGTTTAAAGGGGGGTAGGGAGTGAAAGTGAGCCGTATAGTAATATCAAATAATGAATTTTTATTTAATTCTTTAATTGAAAGGAATGTAAGTTCAGGTTTGGAAGTTAGTAGTGTTATAAAAAGATTAGGTGTTTATTTTGCTTCATTTTACAAAAGGGTTAATAAAGCTGAAAATTTTTTTGAAAGTAATGAATCAGACTTCATATTGGGAAGCGGCACTCTAATTTATAACGACTCAACTAGTGCTGAAGCGTTGGAGCATATTTTAGCTGACTATAGTGGTTCAATCGATGTTCGCAATAAGATTTTAGGAAACTACAGTATAGCTTTATCTAAAAATAGTGAAGTGTCTGTTTTTTGTGATCCATATGCTATACACGACCTTTACTTTTTTGAAGAAGGAGACTCTTTTGCCATCTCCAATTCCCTCAAAGAGCTTGCAGAGGTTAAATCGAATAAAAATATAAATATATCGAGCTTAATTTCTGAAACTATTTTATCAGGATACATTGGGAATGAAACTTTCATAGAAGGTATATACAAACTTCGAGGAATTGAGCACCTAAAGTTAGACAGTAAAGGACTTGCTGTAGTCAAAGGTAATTACCAGAAGAAAGAGTGGAACTTCGATGGCAAAACAATCGACCATGCAGTAGAACAATACGTAGAAATGGTTAGAAAGTATATAGTTCAAATATCTAAAGTTTGGAATAATATTGGTGTGCATCAGACTGGAGGGCTTGATAATAGACTAATTTTTAGTGGCCTCATGTCAGTGGGAGTTAATCCTCAACTCTTATACGGTAGAGGAAATGGAATTTTAACAACAACCAATCAGGAGGATTTAGAGTGCGTACAAGAATACTCAAAAATCTTCTCCTTAAACCATCATATTATGGACTGGGGTCATATAGATAAAGATTATACGAATACTAATATCTATAATCTTTATGCAAAATATGGGTTTAAATTTGCAATTTATGGTGCTCCAGAAGCGTTTTTTAATGAATATGAAGGTGCTATCCCGAATTACCCCGATTTTTTGGAGTTTGGCTATTTCGGTGAAAATTTAAGACTGAGGGAGTACGTCGTTGAGAGAGAAAAAATCTCCCTAGATGAGTTCTTTAATGATTATTTATTTGGTGGAAGATACGGTGATATTAATAATGTTGATTTTTTACCTAATAGTCAAGAAATAAAAAGTAAATTACGTGAAGAGTACCTTAGAGAGGCTTCATTGTTAGGGATTAATATAAATAACGATATTTTGGCTAAGGATTTTGATGAGTTTCGTTGGATTCATGCAAGAAAGGCTGATTCAAGATCTTTGAATCTTATAAATGAATTTACTTCATCTTTTGCAATATTATCAATCCCAGAGCTGCATGAGTTTCCATGGTCGTTGCCTGCTGAATGGAGAAAAAACGCCCAGTTTCAATTGAGGGTTATTCATAAGCTTTGTCCTCAAGCTTTGGAAATACCGCTCTTCTCACATGGTAATTTACAAACATTGAACAAAGAGAGCTTTTCATTAACCATAAACTATACATGGGCACAAAAAGTTAAAAGCTTAATGGACAAATTTAAATTCAATAGCCATGCAATTGCCTATTCAAAAGATATCTACTTTAGATTTTTTGAAAGAAATAAAGCGAAAGCTTCTTTAGCTTTACGAAATAGGAGTTCCAGGGAATCTGTTGAAAAAATAGTTGAGGATTATTTCGAAAATGAATGTCCAGAAAGCTTAAAATTTATTAAACCGCAGCACTATCCCGGTCATATTGTAGGTTTGTACCGTTACTATCTTCATATTAAAGCTCTCGAGCACATCTTTAAATAACTTAAAGATATAAATTTTTTATTGTGGCCTGCGTTGTTTCCTAAATAATTGAACTTCTTTGGTTTGGTGTGAACAGATCATTAAATGACTTAACCCATGTCTTGAAATGAAGAAAGTTAGGAGTTGTTCACGGTACAATCGTACTTTAGTTTAACGCGGTAACATCAACATTTGGCAAAGTGATAGTGTCATCTCAAAGAAGCAAAATACCGAAAAACAAGGTGGCCTTGGTCGTTCAAATTATTATTCTGATTTAGCAATTGAAACCGGTTTGACCTTTAAGGCTGTATACCATTTTCACTAAGAGACTTAGAAGAGTTTGTAGGTCCTTGCCCAATATAATGGATACCTTGTTACAATCATCCGGTTAAAGCTGCTTATGCAAACGCAGACAAAGGTTTCATAGACATCGTAGTCGATAGCACAGGCCCTAAGCAGTGCGGAAATGGTGAATAGCATACGAGAAAACATCGTGCGAATAAGCTTCTATCTTTGCGAAAATTGCAATTGCTCGTTGATGCGGCAAGTCAAGATATTATAGGGGCTTAGCTGTTGATAGTTAAAGTGGCAGATGGTGAAGCCCTTACACTTTTATTTTAGTCAGGCCACTGCGTAGAAATATAGGCAGAGTAACTGGTGGTGGCGTATATGACACACATAGCTGCTACGAAGAGGTTACTACATAAACGCGATTATGCGGGTTCACTAAGAGGTAATGCCATATTTATGATGTTCCAATATAGGGTTGACGCAATTGAAAATAAATTCAGAGTACCATCTTCGTTCACTTCCCACAGCGGGAGCGCACTTTGTAAAAAGGTTTTAACATCCTGCTGTTTTCTGACCTAATAACACTCACATTATCACTATCTACTTGTTAGTTTTGTCGTTATTTGGCCTCCTTGAGCTTCTTGAAGGTTAGCGTTATTCTACCTATCAACATCATGAGCCTACAGATGCTTTGTTTCTTATCATTTCGGCGGTTTTATCTGGCTGTGAAGGTTGGAAAGGTTTCGAAGTGTTTGGGAGCAGTAAATTCCCTTTGCTTAGGCAGTTAAGAGCATTTAAGCGCGGTATTTCAACACAACATAGCATTACACGATTTCTTAAAACAGTGGAGACTGGTTCGTTGGTTTTAGCCTTGTTCAGTTGGGTTAACAAACTGTGCTCGAAGTCTGGTAAGCTAATCATTGCGTTTGGTGGCAAAACTCTGCGTGGTGCCAGTAAAAAGCTACACTTGGTGTCCGTTTTTGATTGTGACTCTGGTTTAAATTTGCATCAGCGTAAAGTAGAAAGTAAACCCAATGAGATACAGCTACATTGCCAGAAAACGGCTCTCTCGGCGCTGACTTCAAGAGGGGCTGACTGTCTATTTCAGGTCAAAGTAAATAAGAAAACACTTTATAAAGCAGTCAGTTCGTGTTTTGAAACTGCCTTTGGAGAAGAAAAGAATTCGCCTGAGGATGTACAAGTCAGAAGAGGTTATGGATGTTAGGAAACACGCATCACTTATGCTCTAAAGCAGAAAAACTGCCAAGGCTTACCTAGCTGGACGCAGTCGAAAGGCACAGTAAGTCCGGTTCAATAACAAAAATAGACACACACTTTTATGTTACTTCTATCGAGCCAGGTGGACAGATTTTGCAAAAAGCGATCCGCCATCATTGGAATATAGAAAACCAGTAATATTGGATGTTGTGTTTAATGAAGACGCTTGCCAGATAAGTGGGTCTGTTTCGGTAGAGAATATGGCGCTGTTCAGATGTGATGTTTGCAATTCGCTAAAGCAGCAATCAGGGCGTAAAGATTCGATAGATGGCAAGTTTGTTCGGGCCAGTTTTGACGATGAATTCAGGGCAGAGCTTATTTTTGAATTGTCATTAACGAAGTATGCTCTCAGCTAGGTTCACTTGCCGAGACGGCGATGTATAGTTTTAAACAACTAATCCGTGATAAGTTGAAAAGTCGTCAATTCAATAATCATCATACTGAAACAATAATTAAAGTGAAGGGAATAAATAAAATGAGAGAGCTAGATATTCCCAAATATTAGCAGCAGAGTTAATGTTGAAAAATTGATTTGTCGCTAGCTATTTGAACAATATGGCTAGTTTTGAATGGTTTTCACTCTATAAAGTAATCGGTTTTTATAAGATTTAATAATTATGAATTATGTTATATGTCAATCTCCTAAATATTTGATGGCTTCAATTAATAAATATAAAGCAACCAAAAACTGTAAAATTGTGATAAGGGAGGTGAAAGGTGTATATGATTTTTTAATTGAATATAAAGTTGTACCCCCTGAAGACTTGATATTTTTACCTGTGTATAGGCGTAAAAGTATATTTGGGCTTTTTTTGAACTTTTTATCTATAAAAAAATTCTTTTTAAAATATGGTGTTGATATTGATGATATATTCGTGTTTACAAATGAATGTGACTTTACAACTATGTCAATAATAAATGGCCTTGTTGACTGTAATGTTTATTTTGGAGAGTTTTATAATGATGGTTTGGAGTGTTTTAACCTTAGCTATGTAATTAATTTGTTTTTATTTGGGGTGAGGTTGCGTTGTAATAAAAAAATAGAGTTTTATCTACCGGTTAACGAAAAGAGAATTGAAGTTAAATCTTGGGATTATGGCGAAGAAAGGAAAATAAATAAGCTCTTGATACTAGGCGAAATTAAGGCTCAAGCAAAGAAGTTGTTGATTGTTGATTCAAATGATCAGCGTAATAGAAATCTTTTTTTTGTTAAAGAAATCTATAGCGACTTAATAAATCTTTGTAAAAAAAATAACATACAAATTATCATAAAAGGACACCCTAGATTAGGGCTCTCTAAATGTCTCCAAGATGTAAAGGGGGCTATATATATAAAAAATACTATTCCCATGGAATTTATTGATATAGACAGTGTTGATCATATCTGTGGTTTTTATAGTAGTGCTCTTTTCAATTCATCTCTAAAGAAAAAAGCTAAAAGCTTGTTAATGCTAAGCGCCAGTAAGCAAGAGTCTTTCTACAGAAACTATCTCACTTCCAATGGCTTTAATGAAGAAAAGTTTGTATTGAAAATTGAAGATGCAATAGTTTAAAGAGGAGGTTAAGTGGTTTATATTATTTTACCTGTTTTTAAGAGGGTTAGTTTGACAGTTTCTTTTGTAGAGTCTGTTCGTAACTCTACTGATTTAAACGTGCACTTTATAATCGTTGATGACGAAAGTCCTGGATATTCAAATTATATTACGTTTCTAAATAGTCACGATGTAACTGTTCTTAAAACAAAAGGTGATGTCTGGTGGTGTGAAACAGTCTATATTGGAATTAAGTATTTATTCGACAACATCCAAGCTCACGAGCTTGCCAATGACTTTATTGTTTTAGCTAACAACGATGTAGAAGTGAATAATGGTACGTTTAAAATATTTGATATTCTCGATGATAACTGTATTTTACACCCTTTAACAAAGTTGAAGCGCAATGGCGATATTATTTCTAGTGGCTGTAAAGTAAAATCATGGCTACCTTTCATCACAGATCACAGCATTGACAAAAAGAGTAAGCTTACAAGTGTGGATATGTTGACTGCTAGATTTTTGTGTATGAAAGGTTCTGTTTTATTGAAAAATGGAAATGTTAGTACTTGTTTGCTCCAATATCATGGTGACTCAGAGTTTACACTAAGAGCTACAAAAAAAGGCATAAAAAATTGCATTGTTAATGACATTGAGGTTCATCTGGATGATAATGATAATTCAGCTATAAATCAAAAGAGTATTTTTGGTTATTTTAAAAGTTCGCTTAATGAGAAAAAATCTAATTCTATAAAGCAAAAATATTTATTTTTAAGGTGTAATTTTGGCCCTTTTAAATCACAGTTAATAGTTTTGAGTATGTTTTTTAATGGCTTTGTCAAAACTTTTTTGAGGAAAATTTTTTGAGGAAAAATTATTGATTAATAAACTTACACCATTAGCGGTGCTTGTAGCACTTCTGTCTTTGTCAGACTATGTATCTTTGATTATCATAAAAGCCAACATTCCAGATGTTTTTGTAATGTTTGTTTTTTTTGGGTTGTCACTCGCATCTTTAATTTATTATAATTTTGGGAAAGTATCAGCATCTCAGCTTTGGTATATGTTTTTTGTTTTGTTGTACTTTGCGGTTACTTCCATTTTAAATATCAATAATTTGAGCTTTGAAGCTTTGAATGTTCTTCTTTCTTTCTTTACAGGTGTGTTTTTGTATTTAGTAATAAAAAAAAAGAAGCTTTTTAGAGCTTTTCGAATTACTATCTAAGGCAGTCTTTTTTTACCTTTTAGGGGTTTTGTTTTTAGAAGTGGTAAATAAGTTTTTGGGTGGTGATAATTTAATAATTGTTTTTCAGAATAATTTGCCGTATTTGTTTGTTATTATTTTTTTAGTTCGCAGCCTTGGTGGGGAAGTTTTTTTTTAAGGATGAAAAGAGGTGGGCTACTTATAGTTTATATTTGATTTTAATTTATATTCTATATGCGGTTTCTGAGTTTGGTAATTACCGGGTTCAGTATAAAATAGTATTTTTATCATCTTTTTTGACGACTTTTCTTCTTCTCGAAAGTTTTATTATAAAAAGATTTGAATTATTTAAAACTCTTTTATTGTTGGCAGTATTGATGTTTGTTCCTTTCTTTTGGCTAATTCAAGCCCAGCTTGAGCTTTTTGTCAATGCATCTGGTAGGTTAGGTTCTGGAATGATGAGGGTAGAGGTTTTTAAAGCTGTTATCGAAACTTTCAACAATTTTACACATATGTTAATTGGTGCCGGAGTTGGTTCTTCATCTATGGAGTTTACTGTAGTTCACAATGGTATTGCCTATGAGCTTCGCACACATTCCGGACTTGCATCTATAATGCTAGACTTTGGTTTACTTGGTTTGGTTGTATTATTCTGCTTACCTTGTGTACTCCTACTTCTTGAATTAAGGAAAAGTCCCCATTCTTTTCTGTATGCTTTGCTAGTAGTCTTTTGTTGGTCATTCTTGAATATAGTTTATGTATCTGCAATTCCTAGCACAAATATTTACAACTACTCTATGTTATCATTAGTGCTAGTTTCGATAGGTTTATTAAAAAAATATAAAACGGTGATATAAATGAAAGTAGCTTTAATTACGGGTGTTACAGGTCAAGACGGCTCTTACTTAGCTGAGTTTCTACTTGAAAAAGGCTATGAAGTTCATGGTATTAAGCGTCGCGCGTCAAGTTTTAATACCGAGCGTGTAGATCATATCTATCAAGACAGACATGAGGAAAACCCTAATTTTTTCCTTCATTATGGCGACCTAACAGATACTTCAAACTTAACTCGTATTCTTAAAGAGGTACAACCTGACGAGGTTTACAACTTAGGTGCCCAAAGCCATGTAGCTGTATCGTTTGAAGCACCAGAGTATACAGCTGATGTAGATGCGATTGGTACTTTACGTCTATTAGAAGCAATCCGTTTTCTTGGGTTAGAGAAAAAGACTAAATTCTATCAAGCTTCAACGTCTGAGCTTTATGGTGAGGTACAAGAGATCCCGCAAAAGGAAACTACACCTTTCCACCCTCGCTCACCTTACGCTGTAGCGAAAATGTATGCGTACTGGATTGCGGTAAACTACCGTGAGTCTTATGGTATGTATGCGTGTAACGGTATTTTATTCAACCACGAATCTCCACGTCGTGGTGAAACCTTTGTAACGCGTAAAATCACGCGCGGTCTAGCGAATATCTCACAAGGTTTAGAGAAGTGTTTATATTTAGGTAATATGGATGCGCTACGTGACTGGGGTCATGCAAAAGATTACGTTCGCATGCAGTGGATGATGCTTCAACAAGATAGTCCTGAAGATTTTGTAATTGCGACAGGTAAACAAATCTCAGTAAGAGAATTTGTGTCTTTATCAGCAAAAGAGCTGGGTGTTACGCTTGAATTCAGTGGTGAAGGTGTTGATGAAGTAGCGACAGTGGTTGCGATTGAAGGTGATAATGCACAGGCGCTATCAGTAGGTGATGTGATTGTGCGTGTAGATCCGCGTTACTTTCGTCCAGCAGAAGTTGAAACATTGTTAGGCGACCCTACTAAGGCGAAAGAGAAGCTAGGTTGGGAGCCAGAGATTACTGTAGAAGAAATGTGTGCAGAAATGGTCCAACATGATTTAGCTAAAGCGAAGCAGCATGCATTATTGAAATCTCATGGCTATGATGTGAGTGTTTCAGTGGAGTAATCCCAGAGTAGTAAGTCAGAAATAGAATGATAACCCAGCTTATGCTGTGTTTTATAATGGATAAAGAAATGAGTTCCAAAACAGTTTTTGTCGCAGGCCATAATGGTATGGTTGGCAGCGCGATAGTTAGAAAGTTAAAGCAATCTGATGATGTTAAAGTTGTTACAAAAAGCAGGGCTGAGTTAAACCTGTTAGACCAGCAGGCGGTTCGTACATTTTTTGACGAGCATCAAATAGACCAAGTATATCTTGCTGCGGCAAAAGTGGGCGGAATTATTGCTAACAATACTTACCCGGCAGAATTCATTTATGAGAATTTAACGATTCAAAATAATATCGTCCATAGCGCGCACTTATCTGGTGTTAATGATTTACTGTTTTTAGGGTCAAGTTGTATCTACCCTAAATTTGCAGAGCAACCGATGACAGAAACTGCGCTGTTAACTGGGGTGTTAGAGCCTACCAATGAGCCTTATGCGATAGCTAAAATTGCAGGTATCAAACTGTGCGAATCTTACAATCGGCAATATGGCCGTAATTACCGCTCTGTCATGCCAACTAATTTGTATGGTGAAAATGATAACTTCCATCCAGAAAACTCACATGTTATTCCAGCACTTATACGTCGTTTTCATGAAGCTAAATTAGCAGGTGATGATAAAGTGGTTGCATGGGGCACAGGCAAGCCGATGCGAGAGTTTTTGCATGTAGACGACATGGCTGCTGCATCAATCCATGTAATGAACTTAGATTCAGAAACATACAGTGCAAATACACAAGAGATGTTAAGTCATATAAATGTAGGCACAGGCGTAGATTGTACAATTAGAGAGCTTGTAGAGACAGTAGCGAAAGTAGTTGGTTTTGAAGGTGCTATAGAATTTGACGTGACTAAGCCTGATGGTACGCCGCGTAAATTGATGGATGTGTCTCGTCTTAAGTCACTGGGGTGGGAATATAGCATTTCCTTAGAAGCAGGCTTAATTGATACCTATGGGTGGTTTTTAGCAAACCAAGATAATTTTAGAAAATAATAGAGAACATAGGATGTTTCTAAATAAAAATACGTTTTCGACAGTAATAGAAAGTGCGCCACTTGTTTCAATTGATTTGGTTATATTAGATGGAAATAACCAAGCGCTGTTGGGTGAGCGGCTAAATAAACCAGCACAAGGGAATTGGTTTGTGCCTGGAGGACGAATTTTAAAAAATGAACCGCTTGCAGAGGCATTTGAAAGGTTAACTCAAGAAGAGCTTGGTGAGGCATTTTCACTATCAGAAGCGAGTCTTTTAGGGCCATATGACCATTTTTATGATGACAATGTTTTTGGTGACGATTTTAGCACACATTATGTCGCCATTGCTTATATCCTGAGGTTGAGCAAACCGCTATATGACCTACCGCATGATATTCAACATGGTAAATATCAATGGTTCGATATAGACAGCTTATTAGAAGATAAAAAAGTCCATAAGCATACAAAATGGTACTTTGAAGCATTACAAAAAGCACTGGGATAAAGAATATGATACTTCCAATCATCATGGCAGGCGGTTCAGGCACACGTTTATGGCCATTATCACGCGGAAACTACCCAAAACAATTTTTAAAGTTGCATGGTGAAAACACGATGCTGCAAGAGACTATTTTAAGATTGAATGGTCTTGAACATGCACCAGCAATGTTAATTTGTAATGAAGAGCACCGCTTTATCGCCGCAGAGCAAGTTCGCCAAATAGGCGTAGCGCACAGTGGTATCTTTTTAGAGCCAGTGGGTCGTAACACCGCACCTGCTATTGCGTTAGCAGCTTTTAAAGCAGTTGAAAACAATCAAGATGCATTATTGCTCGTTTTAGCTGCTGACCACGTCATTGAAAACCAAGCTGCTTTCCAAGAAAGTGTAAATAAAGCAACGTTGTTGGCAGAGCAAGGTAAATTAGTGACCTTTGGTATTGTCGGCAATACGCCAGAGACGGGCTATGGCTATATCAAGCGTGGTGCTGAAGTTGAAAGCGGCTTTGTTGTTGATAGTTTTGTCGAAAAGCCGAATCTTGAGGCGGCTCATGAATATATTGCCAGTGGTTACTATTACTGGAATAGCGGCATGTTCTTATTTAAAGCTAGTCGTTATCTTGAAGAGCTAAAAGCATTTCGCCCAGATATTTATGAAGCGTGTGAAAAAGCAGTACAAATACAAAATAATGACATGGACTTTGTACGAGTAGATAAAGAAGCATTTGAAGCATGCCCAGATGAATCTGTTGATTATGCAGTAATGGAACACACACAAGACGCAGTTGTGGTTCCTATGAATGCCGGCTGGAGCGATGTAGGCGGATTTTCAGCTTTGTGGGAAGTATCGACTCAAGATGAAAATGGTAATGCTTTCATCGGCGACGTTAAATCTGTAGATACAAAAAACACTTTAGTATTTGGTGAAGACAAGCTAGTCACAACAGTGGGTGTTGAAGACTTAGTCATCGTCAATACCAAAGATGCTGTATTAGTTGCGCACAAAGATGAATCTCAAAAGGTAAAACAAATCGTTAGCCAGTTGAAAGCTGACGCGCGATCTGAAGTGAAATTCCACCGTGAAGTATATCGTCCCTGGGGTAAATATGACTCAGTAGATAACGGTGAGCGCTTCCAAGTAAAACGTATCACGGTAAAGCCAGGTGCAAAGTTATCTGTGCAAATGCACCACCACAGAGCAGAGCATTGGATTGTGGTTTCTGGTACTGCAAAAGTACAAATCGATGACACTGAGCAGTTCGTGACTGAAAATGAGTCAGTATACATTCCTATTACCGCAGTTCATGCACTAGAAAACCCTGGTAAAGTAGATTTAGAACTTATTGAAGTGCAGTCAGGTCCCTACTTAGGCGAAGATGATATTGTACGTTTTGAAGACCGCTATGGTCGAGTGAAGTAAACTAAAAAGTGGGTATCACGGTTAGATGTCATTTGACATGCAGTTAGTGTATTTTATTAGTTGAAATTGTACTCGCTTGTAAGTTTATATAAAGATTAAATTAGATAGGTTTTTTATGGATAGCCCGTTAGTTTGCTCAGAAGTTATTGCTCATAGCGGTATTGCTTTTGGTACAAGTGGTGCTCGTGGACTTGTTAAAGATTTTACCACAGATGTGAATGCGGCATTTGCGATAGCCTTTATCTCAGCAATTAAAGGTGAATTTAAGTTTGATACTGTGGCGATTGCGATAGATAATCGGCCAAGTAGTTATGTAATTGCGCAGGCTTGTGCTGCTGCCCTAAATCAACGTGATATAGGTGTTGTGTATTATGGAGTGATTCCAACTCCAGCACTTGCCCATAAAGCAATGCAAGATGATATGCCAGCAATTATGGTAACTGGTAGCCATATCCCATTTGACCGCAATGGGCTAAAGTTTTATCGTCCCGATGGTGAAATTACAAAGGCTGATGAACAAGCTATTTTGGCTAATACGGCAGAGCTAAGCACGATTAATCATTTACCTGAACTTATAGTAAGTAAGGACGCTGAAGAGGCTTATATAAATCGTTATGCGACCTTATTTAGCGAAGACTCTCTAGCACACAAAAGGATAGGTATATATGAGCATTCGAGTGCTGGTCGTGATATCTATAAATCACTATTTCAGCGGTTAGGTGCAGAAGTAACAAGTCTTGGCCGTAGCGACGAATTTGTTCCTATAGATACTGAAGCAGTGTCGGATGCGGATCAGCAAAAAGCATTCAATTGGTCAAACGAATATAAGTTTGATGCTATTTTTTCAACTGATGGAGACGGAGACCGCCCATTAATTGCAGATGAAAATGGCAACTGGTTGCGTGGTGATATATTGGGGTTGCTATGTAGTCAATTACTAAGCATTGACGCTTTAGCAGTGCCTGTTAGCTGTAATACTGCAATTGAACAGTCAAATAGTTTTAAAAATGTAGTTCGAACAAAGATCGGATCACCTTATGTAATAGCTAAGTTTGCGAACCTAAAAAATGACTATCAAAATGTAGCTGGTTTTGAAGCTAATGGAGGATATTTATTGGGTTCTGATGTTAGTTTAAATGGAAAAATAATCAAAGCATTACCTACTCGTGATGCACTTCTACCTGCGCTTATGTTGCTAACACAGAACCAGCCAATATCATCCCAAATTAAGAAATTACCACAACGATTTACAGCAAGTGACCGCTTGCAAAACTTTGCTAAAGAAAAAAGTGTAGAATTAATTGAAGAACTTAATAAAGATGCTAGCAACTTCATTGCTCAGCTTGGTTATGAACTTGAATATGAAGTAAATACAATCGATGGTGTAAGAATTACAATTGAAAATGGTGATGTTGTGCATTTGAGGCCTTCTGGTAATGCACCTGAATTAAGGTGTTATTCAGAAACTGAGTCTGAGTTAAAAAGTTTAGTTTTAGTACATGATTTGTTGCAACTGGTTAGTGGGAGGTGGGAGTGAAAATTATTTATCTACACCAGTACTTCGCTACACCAGAGTCGAATGCGGGAACTCGCTCATATGAAATGGCGAAGCGGCTAGTTAAAAGTGGCCACAATGTTACATTTGTAACAAGCTCGGCATACTTTTCTGAAAATTATAATTTGAAAAATGGCTGGAACTTTGTTGAAATTCATGGGATTAAGCTACACGTGCTACATCTTGACTACTCAAACAAAGATAGCTTTATTAAGCGTATTTTCAAATTTATCAGCTTCTCAATTAAATCAACGTCAAAGTCACTTTCGATCAAAGCTGATGTAGTTTATGCGACCAGTACACCATTAACAATTGCAATTCCTAGCTTGATTTACTCTAAGCGAAAAAAAGTCCCTCTCGTTTTTGAGGTTCGTGATCTTTGGCCTGAGTTACCAGTCGCAACAGGTGTGATTAAAAATAAACTTGTTATTAGGTTTGCAACTTGGTTAGAAAAATACACTTATAAAAATTCCAAACGCCTTATTGGCTTATCGCCGGGAATGTGTGATGGTATTACAAGACATGGTATTCCCGTTGAGCATGTTACTTTAGCGACTAATAGCTGCGACACTGGTTTATTTGATGTGGATAAAAGTGTTGGTCGTAATTACTTAGACACTAAACTCGATTTTGTGCGTGGCCGCAAGTTAATTACCTACACAGGCACCTTTGGTTTAATTAATAAGGTGGGTTATATTGTGGAACTTGCAAAAGCAGCACAAAAGCTCGATGCTAATTTATGTTTTGTGGCTATTGGTGATGGTATGGAAAAGCAGCAAGTGATTGCCGATGCTAAGAAAGCAGGGGTTTTAAATAATAACCTTTATATACTACCACCAGTTCCTAAAACCGAGATCGTTGAGCTGCTATCTGCTGCTGACTTATCGTTATCTTTATTTGGACCTGTGAAAGAAATGTGGCATAACTCGGCAAATAAATTGTTTGATGCGTTAGCATCACAAACTCCAATTGCAATTAATTACGGGGGTTGGCAACAAGAATTCATTAATGAGTATAATTGTGGTTTAGTATTGGATGTTGATGACTATGAGAAAGCATCTAAAAGTATTTCGTGCTTTTTAAACGATGAAAGTAAGTACGCTAAAGCCATTGAAAGTTGTAAATTGCTCTCATATGAGCATTTTTCAAGGGATATAATGGCCGAACGGGTAGAGAAAACACTTTTGGATGCTGTCAATGTTTAAGCGTACTTTTGATTTTTTTGTTAGTCTCTGTGCAATATTCACAGTGTTACCTGTAATTGTTGTTGTAGCTGTACTGATTCGTTTTAAACTGGGCTCGCCTATTTTATTTACTCAAGAACGACCCGGCTTGAATGGTAAGGTGTTTGAGATGATGAAGTTCAGAACCATGCTCGATGCTAAAGATAAGCAGGGGAACTTATTGCCAGATGACCAGCGTATGACCAAGTTTGGTGGTTTTTTACGTTCAACTAGCTTAGACGAGCTACCTGGATTGCTAAATGTGATTAAAGGGGATATGAGCTTAGTTGGACCTAGACCTTTACTCGTTCAGTACTTACCTCTTTATAATCTTGAGCAAGCGCGTCGCCATAATGTCCGTCCTGGGATTACTGGTTGGGCACAAGTGAATGGCCGCAATGCAATTAGCTGGGAAGAAAAATTTAAGCTTGATGTTTGGTATGTTGAAAACCAAAGCTTTTTACTCGATATAAAAATACTCTTTTTGACTGTAAAAAAAGTCTTTGTACGCGAAGGAATAAGTGGTGATGGACACGTGACTATGGAGCCGTTCAAAGGAAATCAAAATGATGGCTAAACTGGCTATTTTAGGGGCAAGTGGTCACGGAAAAGTAATAGCGGAAATCGCTGAATTAAATGCTTATCACGTCGAGTTCTTTGATGATACATTTGGAGTTAAGAGCAAGCTTGAGCACTGGTCTGTAGTTGGAGATTCGGAAGCGTTAGCTCAAAGACTCGATAATTACGAAGGCGTAATAGTTGCTATTGGTAATAATCAAATTAGAAAAGAGAAGCTGGAGAAACTGTTAGCTCTTGGAGCTAAAACGCCTGCATTGCTCCACCCGAGTGCTACGGTAAGTAAATTAGCTAGCCTTGGTGAAGGTACAGTTGTTATGGCTGGTGCAGTGATCAACGCTTTTGCTCAAGTCGGTCGGGGCTCTATCATCAACACGAATGCGACAGTTGAGCACGACTGTTTTATACAGGACTATGTTCACATAAGCCCAAGTTCAGCCATTGCTGGCGGCTGTAAAATTGCCAGTGGAGCGTGGGTAGGTATTGGGAGCTCTTTTAAACAGTTGATTGAAGTTGGAGAACTAGCGATTATTGGTGCCGGTTCTGTTGTTGTACAAAATATTCCAGCAGGTGTTACAGCATATGGTAACCCTGCTAAAGTTGTGAAGGATTAAGATGTTAAATTCCCCGTTTTCCCCTTGGCCTAGCTTTACTCAGCAAGAAGCAGACGCAGTAAGTAAAGTTGTACTTTCTAACAAAGTGAATTACTGGACAGGTACAAAAGGGCGTGAATTTGAAAAAGAGTTTGCAGCTTGGACTGGCGCGGAATACGCGATTGCACTTGGTAATGGCACATTAGCGTTAGATGTTGCGTTGAAAGCATTGAATGTTGGCGAAGGAGACGAGGTTATTACTACTCCTCGTACTTTCTTAGCTTCTGCAAGTAGTATTGTTACAGTTGGGGCGGCTCCTGTATTTGCCGACGTTGACTTAAATAGCCAAGCTATTACTGCTGAGTCTATTAAAGCGGTTTTAACGCCACAAACAAAAGCCGTTATTGTGGTGCATTTAGCTGGGATGCCTGCTGAAATGGATGCAATTATGGCCCTCAGTAAAGAGTATGGCTTCTATGTTATAGAAGACTGTGCTCAGGCACATGGTGCTAAGTATAAGGGGCGTTCGGTTGGTACTATAGGCCATATAGGTGCTTGGTCATTTTGCCAAGATAAAATAATGACCACTGGTGGTGAAGGTGGAATGGTTACTACAAACTCCAAAGACCTATGGTCAAAAATGTGGAGTTATAAAGACCACGGCAAAAGCTTTGATGCCATTTACAATCGTGAACACCCTCCGGGATTTCGCTGGTTGCATGAGAGCTTTGGTACCAATTGGCGAATGACAGAAATGCAAGCTGCGATCGGGCGTATCCAGCTTACTCGTATGTCAGACTGGACTGCTAAAAGGCAAAGCAATGCCCAGGCGATAGATCAAGTTGCAAAAGCATTCAATGTCGTACGTACAGTGAACGTGCCGGATTATATTGAGCATGCAGAGTATAAACATTATTTGTTTGTAAACTCTGCGGAGCTAGAGGTAGGCTGGACAAGAGATCGCATAGTCGACGAAATCAACACACTTGGCGTGCCTTGTTTTCAAGGTAGTTGCTCAGAAGTTTACTTAGAAAAAGCCTTTGATAATACGCCATGGCGGCCAAAAAAGCGTTTAACGAATGCGGTAGAATTGGGTGAAACATCTTTGATGTTTTTGGTACATCCTACACTTACAACTGAAGAAATTAACAAAACTTGCGCTGCTATTGAAGGGGTGCTCAAAAAAGCATCAAAATAAATAGTGAAGAGTACAATTATACTCTTCATGTTTCCTCCAAACATGTTTGCTATTTTTGTGTATACCGTAATGTGTACTATGCTTTAGTTTGCCTGCGGTTTTAGTTCGGATTTGAATAAAAAAGGGAACACAATGGATAGTTGGTTTCGCGCCTTATTAGGTGCTTCTCGTAGCCAAAAGCGACTGCTCACCCTCGTATTAGATTCTTTATTTATTATTACAGCATTTTGGTTAGCGCTTATCGTTAGGTTAGATAGCTTGGCTCCACTTGCTAACTATAAGAATTGGCTAGTACTTGGTATATTACTACCAGCTAGTTTAGTTATTTTTGTAAAACTTGGTTTGTACCGCGCTGTACTTCGTTATGTCGGAGCAAATGCTGTGGGCGCTGTGGTACTTGGCACACTCATTAGTACTGTGGTGCTTGTACTTTCCTCATTTTTTACTCATACTGCCCTTCCTCGTACTATGCCATTTATTTACGCGTGGCTAATGATCTTATCTGTTGGTGGCTCGCGTATTTTAGTGCGAGCGATCATCTGGAGGCTTACTTCATTTACTAAAACTCCAGTGGTTATTTATGGAGCAGGTGATGCTGGTAGGCAGTTAGCTACAGCGCTCGCAACTGGGCCGGACTATTATGTTACTGCGTATCTAGATGACGATAAGAGTAAACATAACGCTATTATTCAAGGGATCCCCGTAGTCGCTTTTGATGAAATTTATAACTTAATTGACAAAAAGCGGGTGGATAAAGTATTGCTCGCTTTGCCGAGCGTACCTCGCTCTCGTCGAAAAGAAATTTTAACTAAGCTGGAAAAGTTACCACTGGAAGTGATGACGGTGCCTGGTATGGCGGATGTTATTGATGGCAAAGCCCAGTTAAGTGAAATTAAAGAAGTTGAAATTGAAGACTTACTCGGGCGTGACCCTGTGGTACCAAAAACAGATTTAATGGCTGCCAATATCAAAAATAAAGTCATTATGGTAACAGGAGCTGGTGGCTCTATCGGCTCTGAGCTATGTAGGCAAATTGTCTTAAACGAACCAAAAAAGTTAGTGCTATTTGAGGTATCGGAGTTTGGCCTATATAACATTGAAAAAGAATTAGCCCAATTAGCATTAGATAAAGGGATTACTGTTGAAATTGTCCCGGTGATAGGCTCGGTGCAACGAATTAACCGCATTGAAACCTGCATGAAGGCGTTTGGTATTCAAACCGTATATCACGCAGCCGCTTATAAACACGTACCATTGGTAGAGCAAAATGTAGTAGAAGGGGTACGTAATAACGTTTTTGGCACATACTACACGGCAAAGGCTGCAATAAATGCCGAGGTCGAGACTTTTGTTCTAATCTCTACAGATAAAGCTGTACGCCCAACTAACGTAATGGGGGCTACAAAAAGGATGGCAGAGCTTGTGTTGCAAGCACTTGCCGAGAGCAAAGTAACTGCTAAACATACACGATTCTGTATGGTGCGTTTTGGTAATGTGCTTGGCTCTAGTGGCTCTGTAGTACCTTTGTTTCGCAAACAAATCAAAGAGGGTGGCCCTATTACCCTGACTCATCAAGACATTACACGTTTTTTTATGACCATCCCAGAGGCCGCTCAGTTAGTTATTCAAGCGGGAGCCATGGGTAAAGGTGGTGATGTGTTTGTATTAGATATGGGGGAGTCGGTTAAAATTAAAGACTTAGCGACAAAAATGGTTCACCTATCAGGATTGGAAGTTAAGTCAGAGTCGAACCCCCACGGTGATATTGAAATTCAATGTACCGGTTTACGACCCGGTGAAAAGTTGTATGAAGAGCTTTTGATTGGTGACAATGTTGAGAATACTTCACACCCAAGAATCATGACTGCTAATGAGGTCAAATTGCCACTTATTGAGTTAGAGTCGTTAATGAAAGCGATGGATGATGCTTGTCATAACTTTGATCATAAGCTTATCCGTAAGTTGATGCTAGAAGCGCCTACGGGCTTTAATCCTACAGATGGTATTTGTGACTTAGTTTGGAATGAAAAGCGTCAAGTGCTTCCTACTCAAGACGAAGCAGAGCGAAAAGTTGTTAATCTCAGAAACCCGTAGTGGTTTGGCTGAGAGCTGCTTTGAGTGGTTGGGCTTAATAACTACCGTGGAGTGAGCTTCTTCCCACATGGGTTGCTTAATGATGGCAAATAAAGTGAATGAAACGGTTTTTTATTCTAGTTGTTTGGAACTAAACCTTTCGCGGGATAATGGTAGGAGCCGCTTTACGCGGCGAGAAATTAGGAGCTCGCGAGGTAAACTCGCTCCTACGGAGTGCTCCTCAGTTAAAGTGCTCATGGGGGAAGCTGTAATGACAAGAGGGAGCTATTGAAAATAAGCAATAGTAGATACTCGGCTCATTAGTTGCTCTTCTAGAGCAAAGTTATATCGGGTTGTGCGCGCGGCAGTAGGCAGAACCTCTAACAGTGGACTTGGGTTTTTTTACAGTTCACTGTACGATAGCTGAATAAACTTAAGAGTTAGGGCAAGGAGTCCTCGTGAGCCTGCTCTACTTCATCTAATGTCAAGAATACAAAACTATAAATCGGTCTGCGCACATGTCAAAAATAAATACGATAATTGCAAGTAGCTTTGTGCTTGCTTGTATGCCTGTCTTAGCTGACACCCAAATAAATAATTACACTGCATTTGCAGGTTATACTGGGTTATTAAACACACCTACCGCTGAAGTACTCAAAAAAGGCAGTATTGATATTGGTTATAATAATAATCTCGATCTAAATGGAGTGAGGTATGAAGATGGTCATAACTATATATTCTCAGCTGGATTATTCGATGGGCTAGAGGTAAGTGGTCAAATAGCAGCAAGCTCGATGCACGATAATATGTTTAAATCAGAGGTGAAGGCTGAAGGGCAAACGCGAGATCTCTCCTTTAATTTAAAATACCAAATTCCTTTTATTCCCAAAGAGTGGTTTAACCTTGCTATCGGCGGTAAAGACTTAGGTGGTGCTGCAAATAACTACGAAACTTATTACCTAGCTGGTTCTCGTGAATGGAACGATTTTAGATTTTCTGCGGGTTTTGCAGTAAGCGACCGTGCTACAGGGCAAATGGATGGTGCTTTTGCAGGGATTGAATGGCAACCACTAGACTGGTTTGCATTACAGCTTGAACACGATGCAGATGCTGTGAATGCAGGCTTACGGTTAACAGTACCTAAAAAGTGGATTTACGATGTAGGTACGCTTACGTTAACTAGCAAGTTCTACAGTAATACCGATCATGCTGAAAAGGACACCTTTTGGGGAGTTAACTTCTCTATGCCATTATTTAAGCAGGCTCAGTTGAATGACCCCGCTGAAGCGCGCCTGCGCCTATTTTAAATAACCATAAAAAACGAGAAGCTGCATTTAAAGCTCATTATCAACAGCAACGAGAATTAGCTCAAAAGCCGCTAGAACAAGCTAAACAAGAAGTAACTGAGCGAGATGAGTTTAGAAAGTCCCTCACATTACAAACTCGTGAGCTTAAAAATGCCCTAATTGATGATGGCCTTGAGGCTATTAGCGTTGGCTTCAATCGTGACCCACATATTGTGGTAAGTTTTGAGAACTATGTGTTTAATCGCAATGATATAGACGCCATAGGTTTGGTACTTGGTCGAATTGCAGAGCACATTGATGAACCAAATGCCAAATATACTATTCAGTTGCTAAACCGCGGTATTCCAATGCTCTCAGTGCGTGGTGATATAGACAATTACCGTGAGTTTATTAATACCAGCAGCACGCCAGATATGGATATTCGCCGCGGAGAAATGGATCCAATCGGCAGTGTATCTTGGGTGGGTATGCCTAAGGCCAATAGCCCTTACTTTAGGCCTCGGGTAACAGTTGGGCCTTCACTAGATTCACATTTTGCGACTGAAATAGGTGTTTACGACTTTTCACTCGCAATTAAAGCCGATGTAGATGTACCGATGTGGTATGGCGGTGGTATTAGCGTTAGCGCTGAAACGGAAGTTGCTAAAACAGATGACTATGAGGCCGGTAAACCATTTGGCCGCTTTGCAAAAGACAGTGGTGTTACCCAAGCAACAATCTATCAAACGCTAGATTTACCTTACGGTATTTATAACCAAACCCATATTGGCTTCTTTAAAGAGTTTAACGATTACACAGGCATCAAGAATGAGACCGCTTGGCTAAGTGAAAATGGTCGTCACCAAATTAATGCAGAAATTGGGTATTTAGAATATGACGACTTTGATTTAGACAGGGATTATCAAACCTTGTCATATCGTTATAACTGGGTCGAGCAGGATGTGAGCTTTCATGCCACCGCTGGGCGGTTCTTTTATGAAGATAGCGGCGTAAAACTTGAAACGCGCTTTTGGTTTGGTGACAGCTATATTTCTGTATTTGCACAAGATACTGATGTCCAAGTAGCTGGTATCGCATTTAGTATTCCACTTACTCCACGCAAAGATATGGCACCTATCCGATATGGCCAAATTAAAGGCAATGAAGCGTGGCGTCATGAGGTAAGTACGCGTATTGGTGAATCGACTAATGCCTTAGTTGTTGGTCGTGCTCATACAGTTAAAACCCCTGTAAATTTAGACAAAACATTCCTTAATCAAGGGCGCTTATCAAGCAGTTATATTTATAGTAACTTGGCAAGGTTGAGAGAAGCGTATTTAACTTACAGGTAATACATAAAGGCGCGGGGCAAACCCGCGCTTTTGAGTTTTACACTGATAAATCAGACGTTATTTTTATCGCGGGGAAACCTGTCCCGATCAAAGTGGCCATATTGTGGGAGCGAGTTTACCTCGCGATGTTATTGATTTAGCACCACATCTTACAATTCAGTTAGCTATCAGCACTGGGAATTTCCTCAACCATTAACAATGATATAAGAAATCAAAAAATGATAGATACCAGCTAAAAAGATGGGCTTGGTGTGTCTGTGGTCTTCACTGCTGTATATTTGTACTTTACCATCGCTACTTTGTTAATTAATAAGTATTAAGTAAGCGTGTTTTTACCACATATTTGACTTTGTTCATTGTTTATTTAATATGCCACAGGTATCCTACTTTCAACTGATCACAGGCGGTTGGAACTACCGCTTTTCTGTGATAAATTAAGGCTGCTAACTTCGACTATCTGGTTGTTTTATCTCGAATAGGTAAAGTAGCTAAGTTGGCTTTAGTCAGGGAGCGACTTAGTCCCTGTCTGTCTTAATTAAAATGATTTAAAAACTTAAGCTCATATTGTCCACAATATGGCTTTTTTTATGAGTTAACGCGTCATCAAAGCGAAAGTTAACAAAAGGAAAACAAGGACTAATCATGATTACAAATAAAAAATCTCTACTAGCGCTCTCTGTAGCGTCTGCACTAACGCTTTCAGGCTGTTTTAGTGATGACGATAACAACGTTACCATTCCGCCAACAGAACCTACTGATCCAGTAGTTGTTGCTCCGGAAGCACCAGCAGCACTTCCTCTTGTTATATCTGCAAGCGTTGTTGATCAAGAAACTACTAATGTATTACCAGCAACGATAAAGTTTTTTGAAAATGGTGAGCCTTCACAAAATATCGTTGATGTAAACGGCGAAGTAATAACAGAAGTAACAGTAGAAGATGGTACAGTTGTCTTTGCAAAAAAAGAAGGTGCTGATATTTCAGAAATTACAGCTATCGTCACTGCAGATAACTACCTTGGTAAAAGCTTTATATTAGGTCTAAACGCGTCAGAAGGCGTTACTGCTGTCAATACACAGTTAGCGCTGGTTTCTTTAAACGGTACTGGTATTGTTGCTGATGTAGAGACGGCCACAATCGAAGGCGGTACAACAGCTGAGCCTATCAGTGCAGGTAAAGCGTCTGGTAAAGCTGCTGCGGGCGCACAAATTAAAGCTGGTACTCAATTGCTTAATGCTGCAGGTGAGCCAGTATCTGGTGAAGTTTCACTAAACGTTGCAGGTGCTGATGCATCATCTAGTGCAGCAGCTTCCATTATCCCTGAAGGGCTAAATGGTATGGGTGGTGACTCAGTTTCAGTACCTGCTGGCATTGCAACTGTCATTATGAATGATGCCAACGGTAACAAAGTAAAGAGCTTTGGTGGTGATAGTATTACTGTATCTATGTCCGTCCCTGCTTCAACCATGCTAAACGGCGAAAAGATAAAAACTGGTGATACAATGCCATACTCTTCATATAACGAAGATACAGGCGTGTGGACTGAAGAAGACAGCCTAGTAACTATTGGTGCTTATAATGCTGAAACTGATATGTTTGCAGCTACACTTGAGACTAAGCACCTTTCCTCATTTGTACCAGTGTCTAGAGTTGCTCCATGTACATCGGCAGCCACAGTAAACTTTACCGGTGAAGCTGTACCTGCTTCAGGTCTGTACGTTCGCTTTGTCTCAAACTCAATTAATCTGACTCGCGCTCTTGCTGGTGGTTCAACATCACTAGAGTTAGCAACGGCTGAAACAGCTGCAAACCTTGGTATTACTGAAAATACGACGGTAGAAGTTCTGGTATCTGATATCAATGGCACTTCTTGGGGAAGTGCTGCAAACGCATCACTGTGTGGTACAGTTGATATTGAGCTTGCGAATACGAACCCAACAGTAGATGAAACGTTCTCACTAACCGCTGCATGTACAAATGATGAGACGCAGACCATTGATATGTCTGCTGCTTTGGTTACTTACGGACAACCTAATAGAGCTCGTTTGGTTGCATCTAGCACAGGTAATGGCCAATTTTCTTTGACGAACTTAGTTGAAGGGAATTCTTATAGCGTACAAGTAGACCCTCGTATTGAAGGTGCATCACCTCAGTCTTTCGAAATTACAGCAGATAGTAACGGTGAGTCTGGTAACATTCCTGTTACTTGTGAAGAAGTTACAGGTGCATAAGCATTTATCGTTATTGTGAGCCGTCTTAAAATAAGTTGACGGTTTGTCAAGGCCAATGATTTTATCATTGGCCTTTTTCATGGTGTATTCGTATGGACTATTGTATTTTGTCCACCCATATAAGCTGCCCAGCCCAACTACCTTAACCCTTTTAGTTCTTATGTTTCTACAATAAAATTATTTTACCTCCAGCCTAGACAATCCTTGAAGCTTTTCTATATTTAAATCTCAACATATCAAAATGCGCCACCACGCCAATGGGCGCTTGCTAAAAGGGAACAAGGATCCATCATGATTTCGAACAAAAAATCTTTACTCGCTTTATCTGTAGCGTCAGCTTTAACACTGTCAGGTTGTTTTAGTGATGATGATGACAACAAGGTTGTGGTGGTACCACCAACAGAACCAACAGATCCCGTTGTGGTTGCACCTGAGCTGCCCGATGCACTAGCTTTGGTTGTGAGCGCAAATATCGTAGATGCAGCAACGCAAAGGGTGGTCGACGCTGATGTTCGATTCTTGGAAAACGGTGTCGCATCTCAAAATATCGTTGATGTTGATGGTAATGCCATCTCCATGATTGAGGGGACTGGTGGAAGCTTTGCATTTACAAAAAAAGAGGATGCAACACTAACAGAGGTAACGGTGAGTATAACCGCTGACGGTTATATCGGTAAAAGTTTTGTGGTTAACTTAACGGCACAAGAAGGGCAAACGGTGCTGCCCGTGCAGTTGGCGATCACCTCCAAAAATGCTGAGGGTGTATCAGATACTGTGGTTCCTGCAACGATAGGAGATGATGGTTCGTCTTCTGAAGCGATTGTAGCGCAAACTTCAGGTAAAGCGGCCGTTGGGGCTAACATACCCGCAGGGGTTATTCTGCGAGATGCGTCAGGCAACCCTGTCACTGGCCAAGTTTCGGTTAATGTCAGTGGCGCAGACGCTTCAACCAGTGCAGTCACTGCTATTTTACCTGAAGGACTGAATGCAGGCGGCGCTGCTAATATCGAGCAAGCAGTTGGGGTGGCAAACGTGTTAGTGAATAGCGCGTCAGGTAGCAAAGTTAAGCAGTTTTCAAACCCAATCACAGTAACGACTTCTATCCCAGCAACAACAACGGTGAACGGTGTACCAATCAAAACTGGCGATACATTGAGCCTTAAGTCTCACAATGAAGATACCGGTGTATGGACTGCTGAGTCTACTCAAGCTACGGTTGGGAGCTTTAATGCGGAGACCAATACCTATACTGGGTCTTTTCAAACTGACCATCTAACGTTTTTTGCCATAACGCGTTCAACGCCAGCTTGTACCAATGATATGGTGGTTAATTTTACTGGAGCAGCCGTGCCTTCTGCGGGCCTTTTGGTAACAGAAACCTCATCTGATGCAAGCGCAAGTGGTTACGCGCCTGGGGGCTCAAGCTCTTTGAGAATATTAAGTGGTGCGCTTGCGACTCGTTATGGCGTTTCTGCTGAGGCAACGGCTCGAGTCAGGGTATTCGACTTCTCTAATAACATTTGGTTTGACTCGGTAAGTGAAGTCCCAGTGTGTGGAACGGTGCAGGCTGAGCTTGTTGAACCTGTAACCTATGTTGCTGAAACCTTCAGTCTAACAGCTACGTGTAGTAACGATGCTACTGTGTCTGTACCACTCACAGCTTCAGTTGTACGTTACTCTCTACCTGGTTTTTCTGCTAAAACAGCTGTAAATTTAGGTGCCGGCTCTTATCAGTTTTCTGACATGGTTGAAGGTTCAACATACAACGTGAGCATTAACCCTCGCGTCAATGATACCAATGGCCCCGTCGCTGCTCAAACTACGACTATAACTGCAGGAGGTGCAGCAGAGTCATTGAATATCACAATATCTTGCTCTGAGGTAACAGGAGCCTAATATTTTATAAAACAAAGCAGTAGAGCTGGCATTTAGATCAGCTCTACTAAAAATTTCTTCCACAAGCTGCACCAGTTTGGAAGTAACGGGTGATCAGCGCCATAAAAATCTCATTCCAAAGCTGGAGAAATTTAAAACCTCTTCTATAGTTTTTATTTGATATTAAAAAATGCGCTACTGCGCACTCGTGCGCTTTAAAAATCGGAACAAGGATTAATCATGATTTCAAATAAAAAGTCTGTACTGGCCTTATCAGTGGCTTCAGCACTTGTGCTTTCTGGTTGTTTTAGTGATGACGACGATAATGTTGTTGTGCCGCCGCCTGAACCAACGGATCCTGTAGTGGTTCCACCAGAAAGTTCAGATCCACTCGCTCTAGTGATCAGTGCGAGCGTTGTGGATAGAACGTCAAATGATATTGTGCCAAGCACAATCCGCTTCCTAGAAAGTGGAGCGGTATCAAGCAATATTGTAGACGTAGATGGTAATGCGATAACATCACTGAGTGATGAGGAAGGTGCTTTCATATTCACCAAAAAAGAGGGCGCCGAATTGAGTGAGGTGACCATTCGGGTAAGTGCTGAAGGTTACTTTAGTAAAGACTTTACAGTAGCGCTTGAGACATCAGGGGACAGCACCGCTGTCAATACTCTGCTTCCTATCGTGGCCAAAACTGGTGATGATGTGTCTGACACTACTGTTGAAGCGTCAGTAGGTACTGATGGTACAACCACCAGTGAAATTGTTGCTGAAACAACGGGTAAAGCTGGAGCTAGTGCAAAAATCCCTTCAGGTGTTGTATTACAGGATGCGGATGGTACTGCTATCTCTGGCGCTGTTTCACTTAACGTGAGTGGTGCAGACTCAAATAGCTCAGCAGCAGCCTTAGTTTTACCTGCTGGCTTGAATACTGGTAACGACTCTGGCAACGTACTTCAATCTATTGGAGTATCAAATGTTGTAATGACAGCTGCAAACGGTAAAAAAGTTAAAAAATTCTCAAGCCCAATCACCGTTTCAATGTCCATACCAGCTGGAAAAAAAGTCAATGGTGTAGAGGTTAAAACTGGTGATATGCTAAACCTCAGATCGCACAATGAGGACACTGGCGTATGGTCTGCTGAAGAACAAATGGTCACCGTTGGCGCGTTAAATGAGGCCACAAACACCTACAACGGTACCTTTCAAACGGATCACTTAACTTTCTTCGCTGTTACAAGAAATGAACCTCGCTGTGATGCTGGCGTGATAATCAATACATCCGGTGCATTAGTGCCAAGCTCAGGGTTACTTGTGACTTTGCAGTCTTCAGATATGGGCGAGTTGTTTGGGATTACACAAGATGGTAACACCACATTGTTGACCGGACCTCAATCATCACGAGTTAATGTATCGTCGACTGCAACTGCAAGTATTAGAGTGTTTGACTTTTCTGGTAACACTTGGTTTCAATCAAATGGTGAAATCCCTGTTTGTGGCACTTTTGATACACCGCTGACTAACCCTGTTACACTAGTGAGTGAAAACGTCTCTATAACAGCGACTTGTACAAACGATAGTACCGTATCTACACCAGTACCTGCTGCCGTTGTGAGGTATGCTCGGGGTAATAGCTCAAGACGAGTGGCTACAAATGGTGGCAGCGGCACCTACACTTTAAGTGACATGGTTCAAGGGCAAACCTATACCGTGTCAGTTAAGCCAAGAATAGCTAATGCGACAGGCCCTGTAACTGCAACAATTACAGCGGACGGTACAGCTGAAACAATTAATGTGCCGGTGACTTGCTCAGTAGTGACAGGTGCATAGAAAATAATGATTAGTCCAATCATCTAAGCCGCGGAGACGCGGCTTTTTTCTGGGTAACCTTTAACCATACCTTCAGAGTGGCATTAATTCGGACTGCAAAAAGTTTTGTATAATCAGAGGCTACCCTATATCAAGAAATTGCGCCTACCCAAGGAGTTGCGCTGGAGTGTGAGTTAGTCGAGCCTAAAAAAACTGAAATCTTGCAAGAGTAAGCATAAAAGCTGCGTTATACCTAATTCTTTGCTGAAAAGTATAATGTCAGGCGTGTGTAATACACGATAAACTCACTCGATCCCTAACGCAGCTTCAGGTTATCTCGCTTTTATCCTAAATCTCAGATCAGCGATATACATCGCTTTTCTCAATAACTTCAATCTCATACCCATCAGGATCGGTGATAAAAAAGAACTTGGCAACTAGCACATCTTGATTGTAAAAATCTTTAATTGCCTTTGGCCGGTAACCAAGCGCCTGGGCTTGCTCAAAGGTAGACTCTAGTTCATCTACAACAAAAGCAAGGTGCCCGTAGCCATTTCCATGAATGTATTCTGACTGCATGTCATGGTTCCAAGTCAACTCTAGCTCAAACGAGGTTTGCCCATTACCCAGATAAATAAGAGAAAAGTTGCTAAAATCTATACGTCGTTTTACAGTCAATGCAAATACGTCGTGATAAAATCTAATTGACTGATCAGCATCTTTTACTCTGATCATGGTATGTATCATTTTTGCCATTTGTAACCTTTGGAATGTTTATGTGTGAGCTATACGCTTCAACGGCACCGCATCGATATGAAGTTGATCGGCGCTCTATTCGTATTCAAGGCGTGGTAACAAGCCTTGCGTTAGAAAACGAAATTTGGTCTGTGTTAGAAATTATCGCAAAACAGGAGCAACTATCACTCGCTGAGTTTATATCTACACTGTATCAAGAGGTGATAGAACGTCATGGTGAGATTAACAATCTTGCTTCTATGTTACGGGTCACTTGCTTAACTTATACCAACTTGCTTAATTAAGTGGTCTATT